>NZ_JBVVQA010000001.1:0-202927 GCF_055811455.1 Mesorhizobium sp. WSM4845 | reverse complement strand
AAGGCCAAGGAGCAGCCCGCCGCCGAGCAGGAGCAGGCCGAGCCCGAACAGGCGGCCAAGCCTGAGAAGCCGAAGGCTGAGGAGCAGCCCGCCGCCGAGCAGCAGCAGGCCGAGCCGGAACAGGCCGAGCCCAAACCACAGCAGCAAGAAAACAAGGCGTGCGATCCGCAGACTGGGGCGAACTGCTAAATGTGCGGGTACAGACTACGGGCACCGCGATCGTTCCATCGCGGTGCCCGCTGTGAGCCGAGCCTTCATTGGTCGCGGTGATTTCTGGGGTCGTTGTGATTTCTGGCAATCTCGCCACCCGCCGTAAGCCATTTTGCATCGAACCAGCGGTCCGCCGGTCCGTCATAGGGCAGCCGCGTGATATCCCAATGGCTGACGAAGCGCGCGTAGGCGTCCCACACTGGTGGCCCGCCGCCGATGAAGACGACGCGGCCGACGAAGCGCTGGAGTGTGGCCTCGGGATCCATGCTGGAGCGAACGACGACAAGGTCCCGATCCGCGCGCGCAAAATCCGGAACGCTCGCGATCGTCTTGGGACCGGCGAGCAAGACGTGTCCTCTGGTCAGGTCGAAAAATCGTGCAACGTCGGCGACGAACTCCGGCGACCGGTTGCCTTCCCAGGGAAGGCCGCCGTTGAGGCCGAGCTGCCCCGCTTGGCCAATGGCACAGACGACTCTAACGACAGTCTTCTTCATGCGTACTCCACCGATAGCCGGTCTGATCGCATTCGCAACGCTTGCACGTCATGCTGCGCCACGCACTTCGGTAAGATGACCCAACCCGCTGCCTTACTCCGCTGCGGCTGGCTGGTCCACCGCCTCGTTGAGGAGGTGGTTTTGAGTGTCGTCGGTCGGACTATGGAACTCCTTCTCAAAAGTCCATCCCGGCACTGAAACAAACGAAACACTTCGAGTTCGGCGCGGAAAAACCCCTGAAACAGCGATGGTTTAAATCCAACGGCACCGCTGCACCCCGCGGCGCCAATCAATGGAGTATTGCGATGTCGAGAATGCGAACAGCTTACCGCTCATTTCGGAATTACCGGATTCACCGCATGGCGGAACGGACCCTTGCGGCAATGGACGATGCCCTCCTGAAGGACATCGGGATCAGCCGGTCCGAGATTGGCTTGGTGGTCCGCGGCTTGCAGCGCGGCCAAGAAGACAAGGCGGGCTGAACCATGAAGCTTTCATTTAGGCTCCCGCTACTGGCCTGTGCGAGCGCGGCCGCCCTTCTGGCGGCGCCCGCCGCGAATGCCCATGAAACGGGCGTTCCGCACCGCCAGGCCAAGGCGGCGGTTGCAGAGGATTCGACAAGCGTCCCGCTAGTCGAAAACCTCGGCAGTCATTCCTACCCTGTCACCACCGCCAACCCGCTGGCGCAGGCCTATTTCAATCAGGGCCTGCGCTGGGCGTGGGCATTCAACCACGCCGAAGCGCAACGCGCTTTCAGGGTCGCGCAGAAGCTGGACCCGACCTGCGCCATGTGTTTCTGGGGCGAGGCCTACGTGCTCGGCCCCAACATCAACGCCGGCATGGGCCAGGAGGCGGCAGCGAATGCTGCCGAAGCCGTCGCGCAGGCGCGCAAGCTAGCGCACCTCGCCTCCAGCCGGGAAAAGGATCTTATCGCCGCGCTCTCCAAGCGCTACAGCGCCGATACTTCGGCCGATCAGGGTGCCCTGAACGAGGCCTATGCCGCGGCGATGGCGGAACTGGCAGACCGCCACCCGCAGGACGACGAGATCGCCACGCTCTACGCTGACGCGCTTATGAACCTGATGCCGTGGGACTACTGGCTTGACGGCGGGGCAACGCCAAAGCCGGACACGGTCAAGCTTGTGGCCTCGTTGGAGCGGGTGCTGGCGCGCAATCCGGATCATGCCGGTGCGATCCATCTCTATATCCATGCCGTCGAAGCATCCACGACGCCGGAAAGGGCCGAAGCTCATGCCGACCGGCTTGCCGCCCTCATGCCCGGCGCCGGACACATCGTGCACATGCCAGCGCACATCTATCACCAGGTCGGCCGGTGGATCGACAGCCTGGAGATCAACCGCGAGGCGGTGGCAGCGGACGAGGCCTATTTCGAGCGCGTCGGCATAGCGCCGGAGAGCACGCCCGGTGTCTACACGGACGGCTATTATCCGCACAACCTGCATTTCCTGATGACCTCCGCACAGATGGCGGGCGACGTCGAGGCAATCGCCGAGGCGGCCAAAAAGCTCGAATCGCTGGTCTCCAATACCACGGCCAGCAAGGTGGCCGGGCTGCAGCCGATCAAGGCGGCGACCTATTTTGCCCACGCCCAGTATAGCGATCACGAGGCCATACTCGCGCTGCCGCTGCCGGCAAACGCCTTGCCTTATGTCAAGGCAACCTGGCGATATGCGCGGGGCGTCGCCTTCGCCGCAAAGGGTGCGAGCGAGGCGGCGCGCGCCGAGACCGCCGCAATCCGCAAGCTCGCTGCCGAGACCGATTTTTCCACGGAAACGGCGGGAGGACTTCCGGCGCCGGATTTGCTGGAATTGAGCGCGCTGATCGTGGAGGCCCGCATTGCCCAGCACCAGGGCAACCTGCGGGAAGCGCGCGATAAGCTTGAGGCGGCGGTCGCGATCGAGGACGGCCTTGCCTATATGGAACCGGCCTACTGGTATTATCCGGTCCGACAGACCCTCGGCGGGGTCTACATGGCCATGGGTGAGCACGAGGTGGCCGCGGCAGCCTTCGCGCACGTCCTGGAACAGACGCCAAACAACGCCTGGGCGTTGTGGGGCCTGCGCGAGGTTTTCCTCAGGACCGGCAGGACAGCGGACGCCGAAGAGATGGATGCGCGCTTCAAGGCCGCCTGGGTGGGAGCGCCGGATTTTCTCGGCATCGAACGGCTCTGACCCGCTCTTAAGGTGCCGGCGTCGTTGTCGGCTCAGGAAACGTGTCGCAGCCTCGCAACCCCGGCTGCGACACGCAATCCTAGGTTGAAAATGACATGCTTGGCCGGTAACTGCGCTTCAGTGCCACACGTCATAGTAGAAACACACCCGAAGATCAGAGGTTGAGAGGGCTACCCCCCTGGAGCCACAAACCGCATAAGCCGCAGGGGCCGAGGCGCTGGTTCAACCAGCCAGTGGCGCCTCAAGCGTAGAGGTAACCCATGCCGCGGATCGTCCTGATCACCTCCGGCTTGGAGGGATCGACCTCGATTTTCTTCCGCAGGCGCGAAACGCGAATGTCGATGCTGCGATCGAAGGGATCCCACCCGCGGTCATGGGCGAGTTCGAGCAGTTGATCGCGGTTGAGTACGCGTCCGCGATGTTCGCTGAATACTTTCAGAAGCCGGAACTCCATCGGGGTGATCGCTATTTCGATTCCCTCGGCGTTGTATAATTTGTGTGCGTCCGGGTCGAAGCGGCACTTGCCGAACTGGAGCTGGTGAGGGCCCGGAGTACTCGCTTTCCCCGCAGCGCGTTCGCTCGCCGATGTCCTGCGCAGCACGGCCTTGACCCGCGCCAGCAGCTCCCGCAGGTCGACGGGCTTCGCGACATAGTCGTCGGCGCCAATCTCCAATCCGACAACGCGGTCGACGATTTCCGCCGATCCGGTCAGCATGATAATGGCAACGTCTGAGTGCTCTCGTAGATATCGCGCCAGCGAGAGGCCATCCTCACCTGGCATTCGGATATCCAATATGACCACATCGACGTGCTGGCTCTCAATAAGTTCACGCAGGGCAGGCCCCCCGTTGGCGGGCGTCACGGCATAGCCATGGTGCTCCAGATATTCCGCTACCGTGTAGCGGATATCCGGTTCGTCATCGCAGACCACTACATGTGCGTGCGTCGTCAAGATCGTCTACCGAGCAACCAGCCTGATGGATAAGCTGCCTCTAAAGTGACGTGCAAATCAACGGGTCTGTCAAGCATTGTTGTTGACCAGATTAGAGACAAACGAACGGAGCTCGTTCGGTTTGATCGGTTTCTCGAGATAGGGCCGTTTCGCGGCGCGCAGGAACATCTGCGCGTCCGGACTGATTGTGTCCCCCGTCAGGAAGGCTAACCTGTCGAGTTCAGCCGGATGGAGCTTGGCAATCTGGTTGAACAATCCCCGCCCGTCCATATCAGGCATTTTCAGATCGCTCAGGATCACCGCGAAAGTGCGGTTCTTGAGGTGCAGCAGCGCTTCTTCGCCGGATCTGGCAATAGTGACGTTGAAACCATCTCGCCTGAGCACCTCAGCAACCAGCTCACCCACTTCCTCTTCGTCGTCCACCACCAGACAGGCAATGCCGGTCGAATTCGGGAGCTCGTCTTCGGCCGTTTCGGTTCCTTCGTCGAGACGGTCCGAAGCAGGCAGCGAAAGTATGAAGGTCGAGCCACCCCCTTCGGGGGATTCGACCTCGATGGTTCCTCCATGGGATTGAACGATCCGATGGCAGAAGGACAGCCCGATCCCGGTCCCTGCCCCAATCTCCTTGGTCGTGAAGAACGGCTCGAAAATGCGGGGAAGTATCTCTTTGGGAATTCCCGGACCCGTGTCGGCAACGCTGACGATTAGGTTGCCGGATGTGGGATGAAGCCGCGTTGAAACCGTGATTGTCCGTCGTCCTTCCCAGCCATGCAACGCCTGTTCTGCATTGACAAGCAAGTTGATCAGCACCTGGCCAAGCTGATCGGGATCCGCCCAGATCGGGGGAAGACCAGGTTCAAGATGAACTGAAAGCCCGATGTCCGACGATCGAATCGAATAGGTCGCCACTTCGACCGCTTCGGAAATGATGTCATCGATCGCAACGTTTGAGGTTCGCGTGGGCTGCTGTCTGGCCATAGCCAGGAAAGTCTTGACGATCCTGGCGCAGCGTTCGGCTGCCTTGCTTATCTTGTCGGCGCGTTCCACGACCTTGGCGTCGGCAGCGGTCTCCTTCAACAGCGATGACAGGCCAAGCACCACCGAGAGCGGATTGTTGAGCTCATGCGCCACCCCGGCCAGCAATCCACCGAGCGCCGACATTTTTTCGTTCTGGTGCAGCGTCTCGCGCTGCCGCTCCAATTCCTGCTGCATTTCGATACGGTCGGTGAGATCGTAGGCGTGGGAAACGATCACCTTCTCACCATGGTAATCGATCAGTCGAGACGAAATCGAGCACCAGCAGGTTCCACCGTCCTTGCGCTTGAGCTGGGTTTCGAAATCGTCGACCAATCCCGTCGCGAGCAGCCGCTCGACGTATCGCCTCCGCTCTGAAGGATCGACATAATAGTCGACGGCGCTGGTGACGTCGCCGAGCAGATCAACGGTGGCGGGGCTGCGGTAAAGCAGCTTCCCGTCATGCGCGCGGGTCATCTGGATGTTGACGGGGCAGGCTTCGAGGACTTTACGGACCAGTTCGTCCGCTTCCTTGGCGGCCTCCTCGGCCCGCTTGCGCTCTGTAATGTCGACACGGGTGACCACGAACCCGCCTTCGCGGGTCGGACAGTTCGAGACGAAAAACCAACGCCCGTCCGTATGACGGAATTCCTGTTGCCGGAATTCGCGGCGGTCCCTTGCCCTCTCGGCAAGCCAGTCGTCGATCTTGTCGCGTGGAACCGGAAACTGGTTGCGCTCTGCGGTCACGCGGAGGAAATCGAACCAGTTCACCCCGGGAACGAGCACATCCGCGCTTATCGCGTGCATCTGGCGGTACCTGCTGTTGGCCAGCACCAGGCAATCGTTCCTGTCGTAGAGGGCAAACCCTTCGGCCAGAGATTCGATCGCGTCGATCAGCCGCTCGTTGGCCTTGCGCGTTTCTTGCTGGGCGGTGATCATGTCGGTGATATCAGTCGTGTTCGACACTATCACCTGCCTTCCCTGGAAATCGATCAGGCGAGCGGAAATCGAAGCCCAGAAGGCCTTGTTCTCGGTGTCGTACTGCTGGACCCGAAAATCATCGATCCTGCCCTTTTCGATCAGGGTGCGCTCCAATATCGCGCTATAGTCTGGATCGACATACTGGTCGGTTATTCGAGGACGGTCGGCGTAGAGATCTCTGGTAGCAGGATTGCGGTAGAGCGTTTCTCCCTCGAACGTGGTCATGCGTATCGGCGAAGGGCAGGCATCGAGCACCTTTTGCAGCAGTGTCGTGGCGTCGCGCTCGAATGCCTCGGCCTTCTTGCGCTCGCTGATGTCGGCGCGCGTTACGACGAAGCCGCCAAGATCGGTGGGATGTATCGATACCGAGTGCCATCTGCCGTCGGAGAGGGGGACCTCGAAATGGGAATGGAACTCGATCCGGCTTTGGATCCGCTCGTCGAGCCACTCATCCTCGCGCCCAACCGCATTGCGGAACACGCCGCGCTTGGCGGATTCGCGAAGGAGTTCGTCCCATTCCACACCCGGTTCGACGAGATCCCGCACCGGGTGGTTCAGCTCGCGGTAAAGGCTGTTGCACATGACCAGGCGGTGGTCTTCGTCGTACAGTGCGAATCCTTCGGAGAGTGATTCAACGGCGTCCGCGAGCATCTCCCGCGCCGCGGCGACTTCGCCGTCACGCTTCTTCTGCTTGGTCACATCGGCGATGCCGGCGAGAACCACTCGCCGGCCCTGGAACTCGACGATCCTGAGATTGCCCGTGGCCCAGAACTCCTGGCCGTCGGGTCTTTTAAGAAGCACTTCGCAATTTTCGACGACGCCTTTTAGCATGAGCTCGCGATTGATTTCCCGGTGTTTCTCGGGGTCGACAAAGTAATCGCCGAGCCGCACCGTCTCGCGTTGCGCCTTTTTGCTCCATCCAAGCAGCCGTTCGGCAGCATTGCTCTGGTAGATGAGTTCCCCCGAACTTGCATCGTTCATCCATACCGGCAACGGGTGATGCTTGATCAGGAAACCGAACAGATCCTCGCGCTGCTTGCGTTCCGTGATGTCCAATACGCCGATGATGAGCGAGGGGCGCCCGCCATAGACGCCGCGACGGCAGTTGGTCGAACACCAGACGGCCGATCCGCTTGTGTTTCTGAGCTGGATTTCGTGATCCCGGACGATTTCGCTGTTGCTGGCGAGAGAACTGATTTCATCGAATTCGCCAGAATTCACGAAATGATCCGTCAGGAATTGCGGCTCGTTCGGCGTCCATTTTCGGCCAAGCAGGTTCGACGCATCGAGGCTTTCGTAGAGGATCTGCCCGCTTCCCGCGTCCACCACCCAAACCGGCAGCGGGTGACTGTCCGTGATGCAGCGGAATATCTCGGCGTTCTCCTGGTGCGCGATCTGCGCTCGCTTCATCTCGGTAATGTCGACGCTTACCAGGGCCATGCCGCCATCCGGCCAAGGATGTGCGGTGAGCAACTTCCATCGGCCATCCAATGTCTCGGCTTCAACTGGAGCGTCGTCGATTTGCGTCCATCGCGCTGCGGCGCTTTCAACAAATGCGTTGCCCGGCTCGATGGGGCGGCCGTCGAAACTCTTTAGACGTGATAGGGCTTCGGCGACTGCGGCAATGGCGTCCGTCGGCTGCATCTCGCCGCGGTCGAGCCGCCGGCTTCCAAATATCTGCGGATTGCTGTTGACGAGAACATGGTTGGCGTCAAAAAGCGCATAGCCTGTGTGTGTGGATGGCACCGGATTATCAGGCCGCATGGTCGTTCCCTTTGTTCGCGTGATCCCGCGAGGGCGGATAATAGCCCTTCTTTGTTTCAGCACGCGTTCGGGCGACGCGTGATTTGTTTCAACTATTTCGGCGCGTGGGAGACATCGCCGGCGCTGACGTGTCGCCTGTCATCCCCGTGGGGCGCGCGCTGAAACAAACGAAACACTCCCACTACACCACAGAAAAACGCCTGAAACGAAGGCGGTGTAGGACAAGAAGAGCCGCAGATGCGGCAGATTCAACCGGCGAAGCGCAAATGTCCAGCGCCCAGGATGAACAATCTAGTCTTGGCGAGTGTCGACGCGTCTTGCTCTGAAACCTGAGGGTTCAATATGGATAAGCCAGTTACTTCGCACGATTTCCCCGACCGGCTCCTCGCGAGCGTCATTGACCAAAACCATCCGGCCTATGAAGAGTCTCGCGGGCTCTACAACGCCATGATCGACAAGCGGCCGCGCTGGATCATCCCCTGCGCCGAGGTCGCCGATGTCGTCGCGGCAGTCAATCATGCCCGGGACAAGCACTTGCTTCTTGCCATTCGCGGCGGCGGCCACAGCGGTCCGGGCTTCGGCAGTTGCGACGGCGGAATGGTCATCGACATGTCGCCGATGAATCGGGTCGATATTGATATCGGGACCAGCACGGTCCGCGTCGAGGCCGGCTGCACCCAAGGCGATGTCGACCGCGCCGCCAGCGCTCATGGGCTGGCGGTGCCGGCTGGCCTCGTCTCGTCCACAGGCATCGCCGGACTGACGCTGGGCGGCGGCACTGGCCATCTAACGCGCAAACACGGCCTCACCATCGACAATCTGCTTGCGGCCGAGGTCGTGCTGGCCGACGGCAGCGTCGTGACGGCAAGTGAGAACGAACACCCGGAGCTGTTCTGGGCGCTGCGCGGCGGCGGCGGCAACTTCGGCGTCGTGACGCGCTTCACATTTCAGGCGCATCCGGCGAAGGATGTCTATGCCGGGCCGATCTTCTTCGACATCGAGCATACCGCAGAGATCATGCGCTGGTACCGCGGCTTCCTGCCCGGAGCGCCGCGAGAGCTCGGGATGTTCTTAGGCATCAAGACGGTGCCCTCCTGCGACCCTTTCCCGCGCGAGATCTGGGGAAGGCGCGTCTGCGCGCTGATCAGCTGCTACAACGGCGCGGAGGAGGACGGCATCCGGGCGATGCAGCCCGTGCGCGACGCGCTTCCCGGGCCACTGATGGACGGTATGATGCAGATGCCCTTCGTCGATCTGCAGGCGCTGTTTGATCCGCTGCTGCCGAAGGGCTTGCAGTGGTACTGGAAGGGCGATTATGTCGACGAGCTGTCCGATGCGGCCATCGCAGCCCATGCCGAGCACGGCTCGAAGACGCCGAGCGAACTGTCGCTGATGCATCTCTACCCCATCGACGGAGCGGCCCAGGAAGTGGCTCCGGACGCTACCGCCTGGGGAGCGCGGCGAGCGCGTTGGTCCATGGTTATCGCCGGCATCGACCCCGACCCGACGAAGGCGCTGGAGCTGAGGCGCTGGGCAAGCGAGTATTGGGCTGCGGTGCACAAGCACAACCCGCACGGTGGCGCCTATATCAACTTCATGATGGATGATGAAGGCGAGGCGCGTGTACGCGCCGCCTACGGCGCCAACTATGAGCGGCTCGTCACGGTCAAGCGCAAATACGATCCGGCGAACCTCTTCCGCGTCAACCACAACATCCGGCCGTAAGCCGAGGCTGAGCCTGTCCGTCCTTGGGTCGAGCGAGGCGGACAGGCCTGGCATGCGCAAGCCAGTGTCGCGCCATCGAGGACGACCATCCACAAAATGCGTCCCGCCCCGTCGGGCGTGCCTCTGAAACAAACGAAACACTCCCACCGCGATGCAGAAAAACGCCTGAAACGAAAGCGGTGTATGACAATAAGATCCGAAGACGCGGAAGAATAAACGGACGAAACGAAAATATCCAGAGCCTAATACCGAACATCTAGTCTTGGCGAGGGTCGACATTTTTTGCTCCGAAACCTGAGGTTCAAAATGCATAGGCCAGTTGCTTCATACGATTTCCCCGACCGGCTCCGCGCGAGCCTTGTTGGCCAAAACCACCCGGGCCATGAAGCGGCTCGCCGGCTCTTGCAACGCCATGATCGACAAGGGGCAGACGTCAACCCAGCTACGCGACGCCTGATCGGGAACAGCCGCCATTCGTACGGCCGCGCTGACACTGCCGATTGGTGATGATCTCGGCTGCCATTGGGCAGCCCACCGAACTGCGCACGAACGCAACAAGAGACCGTGCGCTGAACAACCTGCCGCCGCACATCCAGGAGGATAGCGGTTGGTCGGTTTGCCCAAAGGGCATGAAAAGACGGCCTCATCGATGCGGTGCGGGGCACGGCGCGTCGAGGCCAAACGCTAACCCTCAAAATGGAGAATTGAAATGCTCAAGATCGTTCTTGCCACAGCCACCTTCCTGTTTGCCTCCGGCATGGCTTTTGCCGGCAGCGACCACTATGGCTCCGACTACAGCCATGGCTCCTTCTATCCGAGGACCGGTCACCATTCGATGGCGTCCGACAACGGCTACGCGCTTGACCTGGGCGGCACAGCCAGTGTCGGCACGGCCGACAGCGCACCGACCTCGGCAGGAAATTCGACCTTCCCCGAACCCGGTTACGGACACGGTATCTGGGGGAGCCGATAACAGCGTTCGGCCACACGGTCGAGATTCGACTTCCAGGCGGCGGGCTCGCCCGCCGCTTGGAATCACCTCCCAGCGGATTTAATCTGAAGCCGCGCCCAGTCGCGAGTAAGCGCCGCCGCGTGCCACCAGTTCATCATGCGGACCTTGTTCGACGATGCCTGTATCGGCGACCACCACAATGCGATCGGCATTGCGGATCGTCGCCAGCCGGTGCGCGATCACCAGCGTCGTTCGGCCCTGCGCAAGCTCTGCCAGCGATTGCTGGATCTCGCGCTCGGTCTGCGTGTCGAGAGCCGACGTTGCCTCGTCCAGGATGAGGATGGTCGGGTTCTTCAGGAACATACGCGCGATTGCCAGGCGCTGCTTCTGACCGCCCGAAAGCTTTACGCCGCGCTCGCCAATGATCGTATCGAGGCCCTCCGGCAGCGACGCGATGAGTTCGTCGAGGCGCGCACGGCGCGCCGCCTCGACGATCTCGCTCTCGACCGCGTCCAGCCGGCCATAGGCGATGTTCTCGCGGATCGTGCCGCCGAACAGGAACACGTCCTGCTGCACGATACCGATCTGGCCGCGTAACGAGGCCAGCGTCATATCGCGGATATCCAGACCGTCGATGGTGATGGCGCCGCTGTCGACCTCGTAAAAACGCGGCAGCAGCGAGCACAGGGTCGTCTTGCCGGCGCCGGATGGCCCGACGAAGGCGATGGTCTGTCCTGCTTCGATGTCGAGATCGATGTTCTTCAAGACCGGCCGTTCGCCGCTATAGCCGAAAGTGACATCCCGGTAGCTGATGTCACCCCGGAGCGTCGGTGCGTCAAATGCACCGGGCCGATCCGCGATGTCCGGCTCAGTGTCGAGGAGGGCCGCATAGCGGCGAAATCCGGCGATGCCTTTCGGATAGGTCTCGATCACCGAATTGATCTTGTCGATCGGCCGGAAGAACACATTGACCAGGAGCAGGAAGCCAACGAAGCCGCCACTGGAGAGTTCGCCGCGCAGCACGAGGTAGCTTCCGGCGATTATCACCACCAGTTGGATCAACCGCATGCTCATGTAGCTCAGCGACGTGCTGGCGGCCATGATGCGATAAGCATCGAGCTTGGTCTTGCGGTAGCTGGCGTTGTCACGCGCGAACAGGTTGCGCTCGTGGTCTTCATTGGCGAAAGCCTGCACCACCCGCATGCCGCCGACATTCTCCTCGATGCGAACGTTGAAATCGCCGACCCGCCCGTAAAGCGCCTGCCAGTTGCGCGTCATGCGCGCGCCATAGCGGCTTGTCACCCAGGCGACCAGCGGCACAATTGCCGCCGTAATCAGCGCAAGCTGCGGATTGACCAGGAACATCAGCGCGAAGGCGCCGATGAACGTCATGATCGCGATGAACAGGTCTTCCGGGCCATGATGGGCAACCTCGCCGATTTCCTCCAGGTCCTTGGTGACCCGGGCGATGAGGTGACCGGTCTTGTGATTGTCGTAGAAGCGGAACGAGAGCTTCTGCAGGTGATCGAAGCTCTTCCGGCGCATCTCGGTCTCGATGTTGATACCAAGCATATGGCCCCAGTAGACCACGACCGCCATCAGTCCGGTGTTCACCACGTAGATGGCAAGCAGGCCGGCCGACGCAGCAAGGATCAGCAGCCATTGCTGAGTCGGCAACAGTTCGTCGACAAACAGCTTGACGGCCATCGGAAACCCTAGTTCCAGCAGGCCAGACAGAACCGCGCAGCAGAAATCCAGGATGAACAGACTTCCCCAGGGGCGGTAGTAGGCGAAAAATCTGCGCAGCATTGGGACGCTTTTCTGTTCGAAGGTCTGGCCTGCCAGGAGCATGGCTATGCGAGGGCTGTCGCTACAGGCATTTCTTGCGGCGACTGCTCAGCGGCGCCGACTTGTCCGAACGGATAGCTTACGATAAGTGGAGTGTAAACATCATATTATGAGGTCTCCATGCTGACTGCAACCACGCGCTGCGAAACGCCGAATGCGGGCAAATATCTCCAGCAGCTTTGCAAGCATTTCGCGCACAAGGTCGAGGTCGATTATGGCGATGGGCATGGGCAGTGCCGCTTCTCCTGCGGCACGGCTACAATGCATGCCGGTCTCGAACGGCTGGACATAGTGGTGGAAGCGGCCGACACCACCGCGTTGACCGAGACCAAGCAGGTCATCGAATCGCATCTCGTCCGGTTCGCCTTCCGCGAAAATCTCCAGCCGCTGGCCTGGCGCGATTGAAGCGTCGTCTTCGCTACGGAGTATGCTCATGAGATGGCTGAAGTCGGTCCTGGCCTTGCCGGCATTGGCGCTTTTCCTCGTTCAGGCGTTCGCAACCGAGATCGAGACTGCGAACGGCCCGGTAACGGTCGGAAAGACCCCGCAAACGCTCGCGGTGTTCGACATTGCGGCAGTCGATACGTTGAACAGCCTGGGCGTGAGGATCGCCGGCTTGCCCGATAAGCTCTATGTGCCTGAACTCGCCGAGTTGAAGGACGGCGCGGAAATCGTCGGCACCATTTTCGAGCCCGATCTGGAGGCGCTGAGCGCGCTGGCGCCGGACCTGATCATTGTCGGCGGGCGCTCCTCGCCGCAACTGGCGGCGACCAGCCGGATTGCGCAGAGCATCGATATGACGATGAATGGCGATGATCTGTTCGCGCAGGCGAAGCAGCGCCTGATGGCCTATGGCGCTCTCGTCGGCAAGCCGGCCGAGGCGGCGGCGCTTGCTTCGGAACTCGATGAGGCGCTTTCGTCGACGCGTGCCGCCGTCAAGGGCAAGGGCACGGCACTGATCCTGATGACCAGCGGCCCGAAGGTGACCGCCTATGGCAAGGAGTCCCGCTTCGGTTGGCTGCATTCGGCGCTCCAGTTCACGCCGGCGGTCGAGGGTGTCGAGGCCGCCACCCACGGCGAAGCGATCTCCTTCGAGTTCCTCCGCGACGCCAATCCGGACTGGCTCATCGTGCTCGATCGCGCCGCGGCGATCGGCTCGGGGGAGCAGAACGCCAAAGCGACGCTCGACAATGAACTGGTGGCCGAAACCACGGCCTGGAAGAAGGGGCAGGTGGTCTACATGCCGGCTGCCGATTTCTATATCGCTGCAGGCGGCGTCCAGTCGACGAAGCGCGTGCTTGAGACCATTCGAGACGCTTTCTCGCGGACCCAATGACCGCCGGATCGCTTGGCTCTCAAGGCTTCGCTTATCAGGCAATCGGCGCCGCAACCCTGCTGGCGCTGTTTGTGGCCAGTCTGTTCGTCGGCGTCAGCGAACTCGCCATAGGCAGTCTGGCCTCCGACCCGGAAGCCTTGCGGCTGATCATGATCAGCCGCTTGCCAAGGACGTTGGCGGCACTTCTGGCCGGCAGCGCCCTGGCCATCGCAGGGCTTGTTATGCAGACGCTTGCCCGCAACCGTTTCGTCGAGCCTTCGACGGCTGGAACCGCGCAATCGGCGGCACTCGGCATACTGGTGGTGACGCTGGTTTGGCCCGATGCATCGCTTGGATGGAAGGCAGCCGGCGCGGCGGTGACCGCTCTCGCCGGGACATCCGTTTTCCTCATGCTCGCGCATAGGTTGCCGCCGACACAACCTTTTCTCGTTCCGCTGTTCGGATTGGTCTATGGCGGCGTCATTGGCGCCGCCGCGATCTTTGCCGCTTGGCACCTGGACCTTCTGCAGTATCTCGAAGTGTGGATGACGGGCGAGTTTTCCGGCATCCTGCGCGGGCGCTATGAACTGTTGTGGGTCGCGGGCGCACTGGTCGTATTGGCCTGGTGGACGGCCGACCGCCTGACGATGCTTTCGCTGGGCAGGGACGTCAGCATAGGGCTCGGCCTGAACTATGCCGGCATGCTTCGGCTCGGCCTGGTCATCGTCTCGGCCATCACCGCGCTGACCGTGGTCGTCGTCGGAACGATCCCGTTCGTCGGCCTTGTCGCGCCCAACATCGTATCGCGCTTCGCCGGCGAGAACCTGCGCCACACCTTGCCATGGGTCGCCGGCGGTGGCGCGGCGCTGGTGCTTGCTTGCGACATTTTGGGCAGGCTCATCCGTTTCCCCTACGAGGTTCCGGTCGGCACGATCCTCGGCGTCGTCGGGGCGGTGCTTTTCCTAGTCCTGCTGCTTGGCCGAAACAGCAATGACTGAAGTTTTGATGCAACGCGGCCTGGTGCGGCACGAGGGCCGCCTCGTGATAATGGCGGCGGTCGCAGTGCTGGTCGGCGTGGCCTTCATGACGATCGGCCTGCGCGGCGATCTCGCCTTCGTGGTCGAACTGCGCGCAGCGCGGCTGGCTGCGATGGTTCTGGTCGGCGTGGCGGTGGCGGTTTCGACGGTCGTGTTCCAGACCGTTTGCGCCAACCGCATCATCACGCCATCGATCATGGGCCTGGATGCGCTCTACGTCTTCTGCCAGACGGCGCTGGTTTTTGCGCTGAGTGGTTTCGGCGTTGCCGGCATCGATCCGCGCCTGCACTTCCTCGGCAATTTCACGGCAATGACCAGCCTCGCACTGGCTCTGTTCCTGCCGATGCTTCGCCAGCGGTTCGACCTGACGCTGATGCTGCTGACTGGCGTCGTGCTGGGCGTGCTGTTCCGATCGCTGACGACGTTGCTGGCGCGGCTGCTGGATCCGAACGATTTCGCCGTACTGCAGGGTACGGTCTTCGCCAGCTTCAATGCGGTGGAACCCGATCTCCTGCTGTTGGCCGGCCTGATCACCGTGGTGGGTGTCGCCATCGCCTGGCGGGCGCGACATGTTCTCGATGTGCTCGCGCTGGGCACCGACACAGCCATCGGGCTCGGCGTGGCGTGGCGCGGCACGGCTGCCGGGCTGCTGGTTGTTGTCGCCGCGCTCGTGTCGGCGTCGACGGCGCTGGTTGGACCGATGGCGTTTCTGGGGCTGCTGGTGGTTTCGCTCGCTGAGCGCATCGTCGGCACCGACCGGCACGCCATCCTTCTGCCGGCAGCCGCGCTCACGGCGATAATCGTGCTCGTCGGCGGCCAGACAATCCTCCAGCATGCTCTGGGCGGGGAAGGCAGCCTCGGCATCGTCGTGGAGTTTGTCGGCGGCATCGTGTTCCTCGCCATTCTGTTTGCCGGGGGCCGGCAATGATCGAGATTGCAGGCGTCTCCCTGGCTCTTGGCGGCAGCCGCATTCTGGACAATGTCAGCCTGACCGTGCCGAAGGGCGGCGTCACGGCGCTTGTCGGACCGAATGGCGCCGGCAAGTCCAGCCTGTTGTCGTTGATCGCCCGCCTGCGGCCCCTGCAAAGCGGCCGCATCACCGTCGACGGGCTGCCGGTAGATACGACGCCGAGCCGGCAGTTGGCCAGGATCATGGCCATCCTGCGACAGGATCCCGGCGTCGCAAGCCGCCTGCGTGTCGCCGAACTGGTGGGGTTCGGTCGTTTCCCGCACAACCGCGGGCGGCTGACCGCGAAAGACCGCGAAATCATCGCGGCGTCGCTCGAGCAGTTCGATCTCAGCGATTTGGCGCTGCGCTTCATCGACACCTTGTCAGGCGGGCAACGGCAGCGCGTCCTCGTCGCCATGACCTTCTGCCAGGGGACGGATTACATCCTTCTCGACGAGCCGCTGAACAACCTCGACATGTTTCATGCAAGAAACCTGATGCGGACACTGAGACGCATCGCCGACGAGCACGGCAAGACGGTGCTCATCGTGCTCCACGACATCAATCATGCAGCCTCGTACGCCGACCGCATCGTCGCGATGAAGGACGGTGCCGTTATCGCATCGGGCGAAACCGGCGACATCATCCGGCCGGATATACTGGAGAGCATTTTTGGCTTCTCGATCCGGGTCGAAAACATCGCCGGTCGGCTGACCGTCCTGCACCACGCCTGAGTAAGCTCCGCGGCTGCAGCGCTCGAAGAGCGCAGCAGTTACAACGGCTTGCATAACTGGATTTTTATTATCAAGTTTATTGCCGCAGCGCAACCGATGGGTTAAGGCAGTCCCAACAGTCGCGGTTCGCGCCAGCCGGGGCTACCGTATTCGAGGGGATTTAGCCGATGTCATCAGATCTGTTGCGAGCGCTGACCGTCAGCACCGCGATGTCCATTTTCTTGTGTCCCGAAGCGATGGCGCAGTCTGCCCCCGCCCCGGAGGCGGAAGCCGGAACGAGCACCACCGAAGAAAATGAAGACAGCCAAGCTCCCGCTGGGGGCACGCAACTCGACACCATTCTCGTCGTGGATGTGGGGGCGGGCGCCAACGCGACGGCCGGCGCCAACCTGATCACCATCGACCAGCAGGAGATCGATCGCAAGAAACCGCAGGATTTGAGGGAGGTGTTCTCCGGCGAGCCGCAGATCGCCGTCGGCGGCGCGATCCCCAGCACGCAGAAGATCTACGTCAACGGCGTCGATGAGAACAATCTGGCCGTGACTGTCGATGGGTCACGACAGAACAACAAGGTGTTCCACCACAACGGCACCTATCTGCTCGACCCGGCACTTCTAAAGGCCGCGTCGGTGCAGGCAGGCGTCGCGCCGGCCGACGCCGGTCCGGGCGCACTGGCGGGCTCGCTTGGATTCGAGACCAAGGACGCCGTCGATCTGCTCGAACCCGGCCGCAATTTTGGCGGTTTCGTCACCGGCATATGGGACACCAACAGCGAGACGTTCACCACCGGCGTCAGCGGCTTCGGCCGGCAGGACGGGTTCGAGTATCTCGGCTACATCAACTACGGCCGTGGCGACAACTTCACCGCCGGCAACGGCCAGGAGATGCTGGGGACCGGCACCGATCTGATCAGCGGGTTGGCCAAGATCGCCTACGAGAGCGTCGAGGGCCATCGTTTCGAGCTCAGCCACGAGCAGGTCCGCGACGACGAACTGCGCCCCTATCGCGCCAATGTCTATATCAACCGCGGTGCGGAGCCTGAAGTCCGGAACTACGATCTGCGCCGCCAGAACACGGTCTTTACCTATACGGATACGTCGCCGGAAGGCTGGTGGGACCCCAAGATCGTACTCGCTTACAGCCGCACCCAAATTGGGACGCTGGAAACGGCCCGCTCCGACCCCAATATCGTGTCGCCGACCGACGGCGCGACCAGCAGCTTCAACGGCAAAGTGGAGAACCGCTTCGCGCTCGACATCGGCAGCGTCACTGCCGGTTTCGACTTCTACAACGACAGGGCGGACCTGGATTATCTCAACTCGACCGAGCCGTTCTTCACGGACGAGCGCGCCACCAATATCGGCGCCTATGCACAGGCGCGCCTGGAGCCCTTAGACCAGGCCAGGATTTCGTTCGGCGGGCGCGCCGATCACCAATGGTTCACCGGCGTCGACGATTCGGATTGGAACAATGCGGGTCTGAGCGGCAACATTTCGGGCGAGTATGACCTTGTGCCGGAGTTCCTGACGGTAAAGGCGGGGACCTCGCATGTCTGGGGCGGTGTACCGCTGGCAGAAAACTACCTGCAGAACCCGGCCTGGACCTATGGCGACGGCCCGGAGCCGGTGACGTCTAACAACTATACGGCCGGCCTGGAGGCGCGCTACAACGGCTTCACCTTCGAGGCGAACGTGTTTCGCACCGGCATCAACGACGCGCGCCTGCCGGTGTTCGGACGTGGCGCGCCGGTCCCGGAGGTGACATCGATTCGAACGCTCGATCTCGTTTCCAAGGGCTGGGAAATCGGCGGCCGCTATGATTGGGAGGCCGGCTTTGTCAGTGTGAAATATGCCGACATCAATGCCGACGTCGACGGCAAGCCGGCCGATACCGAGATCGGCCGCTATTTGACGACGCCTCTCGGCCAGATCGTGATGATCGGCGCCGGCTACACATTCGACGATTGGGGCGTCAAAGTCGGTGGCGACATCGAAATCGCCTTGAAGACCGACAGGACCCTGGTGCGGCATCCAACCGACCCGGCAAGCGAGAAGAAGGAACTGCCGGGCTATGAGGTGGTGAATGCCTATGTCGAGTGGACGCCGCCTTCGAAGCCGAACTTCACGCTACGCGCCGACGCGCTCAACATTTTTGACGAGGCCTATACCGACCGCGCGGCCTACGGGCAGGATTTCGACGGGGTGGCGCCGCACTTTGATCCCGGCCGCTCGTTCCGGCTGAGCGCCACCGCGCGCTTCTGATCCCTGGCAAAACGCCGGCCTCGGCAATCGCCCAGCCGGCTGCAAAAACGATGTCTGCGTTGGCGCCTTCGGAACGGATCGTGCGCCAAAGTGCTACAGCGCCCTTTCGGCATCCATAAGGACGCGCGGCGCTGTCGATGCTCAAGCGACGCCGGCGCGAACCGGTGCTTCGCGGTCCGCCCGTAGCAGGCGCATGTTGCGGGCGTCGTTGGCGAGTATGTTGAAGCAGTCGCCGCCGAACCATTCCAGCGAGGCATCCACCTCCTCGCGCTCGAACAATTCGTCGAGGAATTGCAGATAGTCCACCGCGCCGTCGAAAAGCGCGGTCATGCCCGTCCGCTTTCCGGCCGCGGCATAGACGTTTGCCGGCTCGAAGACGGCGAGGTCGGCACGCGAGCGGACATTTTTCAGATGATAGTGCCGGATATGCGGCAACAGGGCGCGATGCGCGGCGACCGGATCGGCGCCGCCTTCCCAGACGTGCAAGGTGTCGAAATTGATGCCCAGCGCCGGATGGTCGACCTCCTCGAGCAGGCGCTGCGTCGACGACAGCGTATCGGCAAGCGTTCCCGGATGTGTCTCCACCAGTAGCTGGCAGCCCTGGTCCTGCGCCATCATGCAGGCGTCCTTGAGCCGCGCCGACAGTCGCCAGCGCGCTTCGGGCGAGGTGTCCCGGCTTGCCGACTTGCCGGCGAACGTGCGCACCTTGCGGGCGCCCCAGCGGCCGGCCAGGCGGCAGAGGTTCGACGTGGCGTGACGCAGCGACGCCAGATCCTCATCAAGAGGCAGATAGTCGCTGAGCATCGGCACCGAAAGCCCGAACGCCGCCATCCAGGAGGCGTTGCGGTCGGTCATATGCTGCATGTTGCGCGCGTGTGCGCCCCAGAGCTCGATACCCTGGAAATCGTTCGCCGCCGCCCATCGCGCGATGTCCTCCAGCGACAGCAGGTGATGGCGGAAGGTGATCGTGCAGAGCGACAGCCTCATGCTACGGCATCCTCGACATCGTGGCGCGGCGCGTGCAGGAGGCCGCGCGTGTCGCACCATACCCGATAGGTCTGGGCAAGACGGCGCTTCAGCGAGCGCTCCATCGCGTCCAGCATATCGAGTTTCTCGAACACCGGCGATGCCAGGGCTTCGTCGCCTGTCTGGCTGAGTTTCATGACGGCGTAGTGAAGCGCCTTGAATTCCTGGATCAGAGATTCGATGTCGTCGCAGATCGTGTCGAACCCGGCGTTGGAAAGCTGCAGCGATCGCCAGAAAAAGGCGAAGCCATGCTCCAGCGCGTATTTGCGGATCGATATGACCGGCAGCTCGCGCAGCGCCATCGACAACTCGGCCAGCTTCACGCCGTCGCGGCCTTCCAAATGCGCCCGAACGACTTCGCGCGTGGCGCGCGTCAGCAAATTGTCGTCTTCATGGAAACAGGCAAGGAAATAGTCGCGCAGATCGACGGCGGACGGTTTCCTGATGTCGGCTGCGTCGATAATGAAGCCGCCGGCAACGGTCGGCTGCATGATCGCGTTGATGACCTTCTGCTTCTCGATCCTGCCTTCCCAGCGGAAATCCGGATCCAGAACCATCCATACTGCGGGATCCTCGGTGTGTTCCAACATCAGATAATGCGGGAACGGGTTCTGGTTGAACTTGTTCTCGCGCTCCGGCAGATGGAAGAGATCGAGCATGACCATCAGGTACTCGCTCTGCTTCTTGCACTCCAGGAGCTCCAGCATCGTCGCCAGGTTCTCTACCTTGGCGGAGTCCGGCCGATACCATTGGCGGACCTTGGCGCCGTACAGGCGCTCGAACCAATCGCGGAAAAAGTCGTGGTTGATTTCATGCGTGTGATACGCCAGCCGCCAGCTTTTATCGACGGCGAAACCCGCATCCCAGACGCCGAAGAAGAAAGGTCGATGATCAAGCTGCCTTTGCTTCACCGCGTGGCAGACATTGCTGACGAAGCAATGCACCTTGATGTCGACGAAGTCCTCGCCATGCACGCCGATCCGCTCAGCCGCTTCTTGTTCCGCGCGAGCGATAACAAGTTCCTTAGCCGGCTTAATCAGTGTTCCATTCGGCTCCGAGGCGTTGACGAACAGCCGCGCCAGATCGTCCACCGTGTCCAGATCCTGACGGCTGATCACCTCCTCGGGAAGCGCGAGACCGTGGTCGAGTTCAAGCGCCAGCATGAGTTCGAGAATGAGCACGGAATCGAGATACAGATCCTCGTTCAGCCTGGCTTGCGGCGCGAAGCCATCCATGTGCTGGTTGTCGAGCCTGTCGCGCAGGACCGTCCCGATCGCGTCGACTATCTGATCGTAGGTCATCAGGCTGCCTCCGTCCGTGCCGGCGCGAATTCGCCCGTGCCGTAGCGCGCAGCCACGTCGCGCCTGCTGATCTTGCCGTTCGCTTGACGCGGGATCCGCTCCACCTGAACGATCTCGAACGGCATCTGGTGTGCTGCAAGCCGCTCGGCGCACCATTGCCGAAGCTGCGACCGGTCGACCGCATGTTCGGCGCTGAACAGAAGCGCGACGCGCTCGCCCGCGAATGCATCCTGCTTGCGGAACACGACCGCGTCGCCAATGCCGGCGAACGTCATGACCACGTCCTCGACTTCCTTCGGATAGACGTTGAGGCCCGAGACGTTGATCAGGTCGTCGAGACGCGACAGGAAGACCAGCATGCCGTCGTCGCGGCGGTAGCCCAGGTCGCGGGTCTCGACGACCACGCCTTTGCGCTCGACGGCAATTTCCTTCGGCTCAATGGCCGTGCCGGCGTCGCGCAACGCGAAGCGCGGCAGCACAGAGCCGATTTCATTAGCCGACTGCACATCAGGGTTGATCGCGATGCAGCCGGCTTCCGAGCACCCGTACTGCTGGAACATGTGCCTGGACTTGGCCCTGATCTGCCCGAACCAGGGGTCGGGCAAGAGGGTGCCGGATGTCATCGTTGCGTGGATCTGCTCGCCGGCCGGCAAAAGCCTGGCAAGCGTGTGAAGGATGGCTGGCGACGAGATCAGATAGGGGCGCTCCGTTTCGCGCAGCTTGCGCAGCAGGAATTTTGGGTTCCCGGTGTCCAGTATGGCGGGCGACTGGCCGCGCTTCAGCGCCACCATTACGCCGCAGATCAAGCCATATGAATGGGTGGTTGGGCCGGCGATCAACGGGGTCATGTCCTGTGGCTCGACAAACGCCGAGGTGTAGCTGTCGATCTCGTCGTCTATGTCGCTCCAGGCGCGCGCGATGCATTTCGGCTCGCCGGTCGTGCCAGAACTCATCTGCAGCAGCTGTCCAGCTTCGCTGGCGCGCTCCTCGCAGATCGGCTCGCCATCCAGCCGGTTGTAGAAAAGCCAGTTGCACTTCGCCGTCTCCGCCTGCCGGCGCGCGGCGGCATATGGCGTCGAGGGATGCAGCGGCAGCACGCTGGCGCCGGCCGCGCGCGCGGCAAAGAAGAACGCCAGCCAATCCTGCGCCTCGGAGAAACAGACCGCAAAACGGTCGCCTGCGCGCTTGTCGAGTTGCACCGCGGCCGCAATGCGATCCGCCGCGTCGCGGAAATAGGTTCGATCAAAGACCGTGTCGTTGATGGTGATCATTTTTCTGTCTCCTTACGCGACTGCAAGGCTGTTTGGGATTTCGTGAGCGCATTCGGTGCCCGGTGGCGCGAGCTTGCGTCGCAGCAGCGATTCCGTGCGGATGCGTGGCTGGAAAAGGCCAAGCGCGGCCTGCCGGTGTGTCAGTCCGAACTGCCGGCAATGGTCCTGCAACTGCCTGCCGACGCCTGACCAGAAGCTGTCTTCGTCGAGGCCGTAACAATGCCGCAGCAGATGCGAGATCTCGGCGAGGTTGTAAACGAACAGCGCGTCCAGGCAGAGCTCGCCGAGCAAATCGGCGCTCTCCATCCAGTAGTACTGGTTGGGCGCGGCGTCACGATAGGCGGGGTTCAAGGCGAGGAAGTCGGGAACAATGGAGGGATCGCGCAGGAAGCCCGGCGCATATTCGACGCTGTCGTGGAAGTCGCGCATCGCCAGCCTCACGGGCAAGCCATCGCGATGGATCAGGATCAAGTTCTGGCCATGCGCTTCCGTCGCGATGCCATGGCCGACGAGCAGGTGAAACACCGGCATCACCACCGTAGCCACAAGCCTGTCGAGCCAGGCGTCCAGCCCGTACTGCTCGACCCAGTCCGCGACGAACGGCTGGCCGTCACTCTCCAAGGCCATCAGCGCGTTGAGCGGCACCGCGGTTTCGCCGGGCTGGAGGCTGCTCGTAACGTCCTCCCGCCAGATCGCGGCGATCTGTCCTGCCAGCGGTCCTTCCCGATCTGCGATCGTGCCGGCATATTCGGCCAGGATCGTGAGCGGATAGCGCGCCTCGAACAGCGTATCGCTGGCGACAATGTCCTTGAGCCAGCGGCTGATCGACGGCGCGCTGCACACCGAATGCGGCTCGATGATGCGCCTGGCCGACGAGTTGACGAGATTCATCGGCAGTTTGAGATTGGCGCGTCGCGGGTGATCGCGATTGAATAGCGTCCGCACGGATTGGCTGGCGCTATAGCGATCGCCGGCATGGCCGAGGAAACCGGCGGAGCCCTCCGCCAGCCAGCGCGACAGCTCCGAGCCCTGTAACGCTTTCCATTGCCAGGGATGCAGCGGCATCAGGCCAAACCGCCTTGCATTGTCGCCGAGCCGGGCACGGCGCTCGTCCAGCAGCGCGTAGGTTTCGGTGCCGAGTTCGTGCATCCAGAAAGCCTGCTCGTCCGTGGGAAACGCCGAGTGCAGACGTTCGGGCGCGACCGCCAGCCAGGCCAGTTGGAAGGCGTTGCCTGCTTCCGGGCCGTACGCCGCGTGGTCGGCGTAGTCGAAGCCGGTGCGCGCCTTGAAACACGGATGATAGGGATGACCCTCATCGATCGCGCTGTCGAGTTGCGCAAATGGCAGATCGCGGCGCGGTCTGGGCCGGAGATTGAGCTGGTTCCAGGCGCTGAAATCGAGCGTCCGATCCAGTTCGGACGTGAGTTGCGCGCGCCGTTCGGGGCAGGTGTCTATGCTCGCAAGGAGATCGCCGAGCGTCGCCGGGCGCCATTGGCCGGCGCAGCCCCGCTCGATCGTTTCGGCGACAACCCTGACCCGGCCGAAGGCGCCGATCGATCCCTCGCAGCGTATCGAGGCGCCGCCGCAGCGCCATTCGAAGCGGGCTTTCCCGCCGTCTCGCGACACCGCGCAATCGACCAGGCCCTCATAGACCAGGGCTTCCGCGAGCTGGCGCATCACACGCAGCTCGGGGATGCCGTGGAGATCAAGAGGCAATGGCATGTGCCTGCTCCGCGGCGACAAATAGCCTGACACGGCTGAGTGGATTGGGAAAATGCGTGTAGACGGCGCTGCCGCCCTCGGCCAGCTCATCGACATCCTGCAGTCGGATTGCCAGGTTGGCCTTCGCGGTGATGTGCGGCTTGTCCAGCAGGCTGGTCGCGAATTCCCCGCCCGCGCCAGTGAACTCTTGCGCCAGCTTCTTGAGCCGCGCACGCAGCATGGCGAGCAGTTCGGCCTCGCTTGCCAGGCCGTCATGCCCGGCGCGAGCGACGACCGAGAAGATCTGATTGACGATGAGGTAGTAGGAGAGCCGCTCGCGAATCTCACGGTCGTCGAAGAAAAGACTGCGGATCTGGACAATGTCGGGCGTCAGGCCATACCACCGGGCCCTGAAGCTGTTCGAGAGGTAGAACCCCTGGCTGTCGCGATAGAGGTATCGGCTGGGCAGCCCCTGCTGCGACAGGTCAAGCAAGCTGTTTTGCTGATGCGCTTCCAGCGCGACGCCGAACCGATCGTAGAGTTTGACCAGCGGATCGAGCGCACAGTCGAGATAGCATTCGAACCAGCGACGGCACGCCTGCCGCACCGAGATATCATGATCCTGCGCGACGCGCCGGACGACGGTTTCGAACAATGAGCTGTGCCCGAGACGTGGTTCGGCCGTCAGTGCCGAAACGGTGATCACCGGGTGGTCGGCGCGGCCCCGGAACGGGTTTTCGCGGAAGATGACTTCGAAACCGCTCTCGGCCTGCCCGGAAAAATCCAGCGTCACGTATGCGCTGTCGTGGAGAAAGCCGAGGCGCGGCTCGAACATGTCGATCCCGGCGCGCTCGAACAGGCGCGCCACCGCAACGCCCGCCTCCAGCTCGTGCCGCCTGTTGACGCGCTTCGAGTTGGTGATGCGGACGGGCAGCGAGAATTTCGGCATCCAGGCGGCATCATCGCTGTAAACCGTGCGCACCGAAGAAGTCGCCGTGAACACCGGCCCTGCCGGGCCGAGATACCGGATCTGCCCTGAATCCATGAGCGCGCGCACCGCCGGGTCGAGCATCAACGCTTGCGCCTGAAGCGGATGCATGGGCAGGAGCATCTCGCCGTTACCTGCGGCGACCTTGCCGGCGTCATTCCCCAGCAGTGAGCTGACGATCGCGGTCACCGCGATGCCGGCGGAATCCTCGCGGGCGAGGTCGGCAGCGGCGGCGAAATAGGCCAGCTGGAAACCGCCGCGCAATTCGGGGGCATAGACATCCTGCTGCCAGTTCGACATGCCCTGCAGGCTCTTGGGCGTCGGATGCAGCGGATGTCCAAAATACAGGGATTGTTCCGCGGCTATAAAGCCGATCGGTGGCGGCGCCCGATCGGCGGCATCGAGGTAACGCTTCGTCGCCTGACAGCTCTGAAGAATCCGTTCGAGGAGCTCCAGATCGGCTTGTCGGTGCGTGGCCGATCCGGCTTCTCTGGCTCCCAACACAAGTAGATGCACGGCCAGGATCGGTTCTATCTCGTGCCAGTTCGGACCTGCATCCTGACGAATCCAGATCTGTCCAAACAGGTGCATTCCGCAAAGCGATCGGGATTTCATTTCGATGCGCAGCACGGCATGCCGCGACGGCAGGGAAATCTCCACGCAATCGAAGTTCCGTTCTCCGATGCGGTGGAACACCGGAATCCCGGAATTCAGCTCACGCAAATAGCTGTTTGCGAAGGCTCGAAACGTTGCCTGTTCTGCTGCAATCTGATTCTTGTCGATCATTCGTTGCGGACGCCATGTCGCACAGACGCCGGGCAGGCGCTCTGTGCTGAGTTTCAAAGGTTTTGATGGCGCCGCGCGTGAAGGGCCAGCCTTGCTGCGGCCGCGGCTAAAACTAAACTACGATTGTCATGTTATCCTAGTCAGCTTCGCGGATCAACCTCCGAAGGCGGTCATCTGGGCAATGCCACCGCGGCTCATCTGGACAGTTCGATCTCGGCCGCGATTGCCCTTTTAGCCGAAACGGTTGGCGCGGAAGGTTGCAAGCATGGGATGCGGATTGCCGGAGGCGATTTCTTTGGCCAGCAATTCGCCGACGATCAGTCCAAGCGTGGCGCCGCTGTGGCTAAAAGCGACGTGAAGGTCGGCGACGGTCTCGACGGAGCCAAGCACCGGCTCGCCATCGCCGGGGATAGGCTTCGGGCCAACGGCGTAGGTTGCGAGTTGGAGCCGCGGATTGCCGTCGAGCACCGCGGTAGCTTCGTCGAGCAGTCCCTTTACGGTTTTGTCGTGCACGGTGTAAGTGCCGTCTGAGTTGACCATGACTTCTTCCTCCGACCATGCCGAATCCAAAACAAGTGCGCCATCCGGCGTCGGGCGCACCGCAACACGCGGCGTATTCAGCACGGCACGGAGGTCGGTCTTGATCGGTTTGGTCTTCAAGAGAAGTGAAATCGGGGTGGCGTCGGGGACATGGACTCCGATCTCCGCAAGCATGCAAGGCGTCGCTGGCCCTACGGCAAGGACGACTGCATCCGCCTCGACCGGCGTACCGCCAGCAGTGATGACGCCACGTGCGCGACCGCCTGTGGCAACTATCCGCACGCGTCCAGCGTCCTGAACAAGCTTGCCGCCGCGGGAGCGGAATTCATTGAGCAGCCGATCGATCAAAGACGGCAGGTCGACCCAACCTTCGCCAGGATTGAAGATGGCGCCCTGCGGGGCGATCGCGTTGGCATCGATGCCGGGCGTCACTGCGCCAACTTCGGCAGGGTCGAGCAGAAGCGAGTCATAACCAATATCCTGCTCCAACTGCCACATCGACGCGATCTGGTTCGCCTCGTCATCTGCATCCCAGGTGAGGCCGCCGTCAAAGCGAAGCCACGATGCGGCTTCCGGCCTTGTAGCGGCCAGGGTCCGATAACGATCGATGCCTGCAAGCCTCAAGCGGTGATAGGCAGTGTCCGCGCGTCGCGCTGAGTTCAGCCAGGAAAGTGAACGGCCGGATGCACCATTGGACGGCGCGCCGTCGTTGACAATGGTAACATCAAGGCCAAGGCGGGCGAGGTGCAGCGCGGTCGATGTGCCAAAGATGCCTGCGCCGACAACGACGACATGACGCGGCTTAGGGGATGCAGTCATAGAGAAATCCTTCTACGCGGAAGATGGGCTGAGTGTGAGATCGCCACACGCGCGGCGGGACTAGTAGTCCGACAGCTTCTTCATGTAGCGCCGGCCCTCGAGCATTGGCCGATCGCGCAAACCGGCCAGCTTGTAGGCAAAACGCCATAGAGTGTCGAAGAAGACCAAAGGCACGAGATAGGGTTTGATGTGTTCGGACATACCGCTGAGGTCGAGTTCGGCTCCATCGAGCACCAGGATGTTTTCCCGGCTGCCGTACTCGATAAGGAAATCGCGGGCGCGTTCGGAAAGGCTCCGCGTCTCATCCAAACCCAGCAAGACAATGAAGCAAGCATCCTTATCCACGACTTCGAATGGGCCATGAAAGAACTCGTTCGCGTGTATTGCCTGCGAGTCGTACCACTGCATTTCCATGAGCACGCAGATGGCGTAGGAATAGGCCGCACCGTAGCTGGCACCGCTGGCTAGTGTGTAGATTGCCTCTCGAGGTGCGAAGCGAGGGGCAAACGCCTCGAACCGGTCTGCGTAGGCCCAGTGCGCGCGCTCGATGGCCGGTTGAAGATGGCCCAGGGAGATCAGCAGGTCACCGGTTAGCCCGCCATCCTCCCGAGCATCGATCAAACCGGCGAGCAGCATGTAGAGCACGCCGTAATTGCTGTAGGCTGCATCGATTGCTTTGCCCGTCGTGTACGAAGCCTGGTAGGCAATCGGGTGGTCGACCGCCCGCGCGAGGGGCGATGTCTGGTCGAGCGTCATGCCGATTGTCGTTGCGCCTCGCGTCCTGGCATGATTGGCCGCCCGCACTGTCTCCTTGGTGGTTCCTGTCTGCGAGCAAAGGACAACGAGCGTGTCAGGTCCCAACCGCCGCGGATCTCGGCAGACGAATTCATCCGCGTTGTAGCTGTCACAGGCGAATGTCCCATTGTGGCGGTCGAGGAAGTATTTGCCTGCCATCATGATCGAGAGCGAGCCGCCGCACGCCACGAGAAAGAGGTGCGAAAACTGCCTGCCCGCGGTGGCGTTCAGAGCGCGTTCTACGTCGGCAGGCAGGGCGGAAATCATGAGCATCCTCGTCTCGCTGACAGAGTTGGGGTCGGCGCGCAATTGACAGGTAGCAGTCATTGTGCGAACGTTATCACATCCTATAAGCTGAAAGTCCTGCAATGGTCAAGATTGCCGCGATGGGCGATAACGTGGTCGATTGCTACCTTGATCGCGGCGAGATGTATCCTGGCGGAAACTGCCTCAATGTTGCAGTCCACCTGAGCCGCTTCGGCGGGCAGTCGGCCTATGTTGGAGCGATCGGAAAAGACCGGGCCGGGGACCTGATCTGCACCGCACTGGCGTCGGAGCGCGTTGACATCACCCGATTGCGGCGCCTCGAAGGGCCGACCGCTTACTGCCTCATAGGTCACCACAACGCCGATCGGATTTTCCTGGATTTCGACCTCGGTGTTTCGATGTTCACGCCGACGCATGAAGATCTGGATTTTCTCTCAGGCTTTCAGGCCGTGCATATCGGCCAGTCCAGCGGATTAGACCCTTGGATTGCCTCAGTGTCAGGTAACTCTCTATTATCTTATGATTTTTCTACGCGACGGGAACCGGAGCACCGGCGCAAGATTGGACCTTTTTGCTATCTGGCTTCCGTCTCAGGGGATGGTCTCGACGACAAGGAATTGGCCGCAGTCGTATCCGAGCTGCTTGCATGTGGTTCAAAGTGGGTTTTGGTGACTCGCGGTCGAGCCGGCGCGGTGCTTCACAGAGACTCTGTCTCCTACCACACTCCGGCGCGGCTGGTCGAACCCGTCGACACCTTGGGCGCGGGCGACACCTTCATCGCCCGAACGCTACTCGGCCTGCTTAACGAAGAGGCGCCTCAGGACATTCTCCGCCATGCCGCAGAGGCGGCGGCTGCAACCTGCCAGTACTACGGCGCGATCGGCCATGCGTCAGCAATAGATATCGGGAACATGACGCCCGAGATCCTTAGCGGGGCTCGGCACGCTCCACCCGGGAAAGCTGTCTAGCTGCGAAATTCTCCGAAACAATTGACGCAAGGAACGGATAATGCTAGGGGAAGTGATAACGTTCTCATCCGCTCAACGAAACGCCGCCTAAGAGCATTTTTGATGGATCAGACGTCGAGTGGAACCGCAAGGCCGGGTTCGGCCGATTAAGAGGAGAAGACATGCAAACAAATTCGAGCAGGCGCCACCTGGTGAAATGCGGTCTGGCGCTGACCGTCGCGTTGGTGACAGGATTTGGCACATTGGCCTGGTCCACGCAGGCAAAGGCGAGCGACAACCCCTACAATCTAATCGACCCGATGGCGATCAGCGTCGGAACGATGGGCGATGCGAAGCCCTACGTCTTCACCGACGCCAATGGAAACTTCACCGGCTTCGATGCTGAACTCTTCCGCGACGTGGCGCGCCGGCTCGGGTTCAAGGAGGAGCAGATTGTTTTCACCGGCCAGGAATTCTCGGCGCTGCTGCCATCCGTCGCCAACGGCCGCTTCGACGTCGCTGTCGCCGCGATTGGCACGACTGCGGAGCGCAAGAAGACCGTGGATTTTAGCGACGGATATATCGCCGGCTATCTGTCGATCATTTCGGCCGATCCGGCTCTGACGAGCAATGAGAGCACCGCCGGAAAGCGCATCGGCGTCATCCAGGGGACGCTGCAGGAAATCTATGCCGAGAAGAATCTGAAGGGCGACATCGTCAAGTTCCCCGATAACAACACCGCAGTGGCGGCGCTGAACAACGGGACGATCGATGGCCATTTCACCGACTATGAGTCGGCCAAGCAGTATGTAGAACGCTACAAGAACCTGAAGATAACAATGAACGTACCGTCCTTCGATGCGCCAGCCGGGTTCGTCGTCAAGAAAGGCAACGATAACTTCCGCGAGGCACTGAACAAGGCGCTGCGCGAGGCCATGGATGATGGCACCTGGAAGCGGCTGCACGAAAAATGGTTCGCGGGCACCCCGATGCCGGATCAATATCTGCCCAAGAAGTGAGTTCGAGCGACTTTGCTGTGTTTCCGGCCGGGCCCGTGAGCAACGGTGCCCGGCCGAGTTATAGATGGACCTGATATGAGCTGGTTCGATACCTTCTCCCGCAGCTTCCTTGATTTCCAGGCGATGGCAGACGTTCTGCCAAACATGGTGATGGTCGGCCTCAAGAACACCCTGATCCTTGCCGTCGCCTCGACGTTTTTCGGGACGCTGATCGGTATCGTCCTCGCCGTGATGGGGATTTCGGAAAACCGGCCGCTGAAACTCCTCGCACGGATCTACACCGATATCTTTCGTGGGCTTCCCGCCATTGTGACTATTCTAATCATTGGCCAGGGCTTCGCGCGGTTGGGCCGCGATCTGTTCGGTCCATCGCCTTATCCGCTGGGCATTCTGGCACTCAGCCTCATTGCCGGCGCCTACATCGGAGAAATTTTCCGGGCCGGCATTCAGAGCGTCGAGCGTGGTCAGATCGACGCCACCCGCACTCTCGGAATGACGTATGGCCAAGGCATGCGCCTGGTGGTGATCCCGCAAGGCATCCGCCGCGTCCTGCCGGCACTGGTCAACCAGTTCATCGGCAACGTCAAAGACTCCAGCCTGGTCTATTTCCTTGGCCTGCTCGCCTCCGAACGCGAACTGTTCCGTGTCGGCCAAGACCAGGCCGTGCTGACCGGCAATTTGTCACCACTCTTGCTGGCCGGCGTGTTCTATCTCGTGATCACGGTGCCGCTAACCCACCTCGTCAACTACATCGACGCGCGCATGCGCGTCGGCAAGCGTATCAGCGGCGTGCAGAGCGGCCTCAAGGAAGTCGCCGAGCTGGCTGACGCAGGTTTGCCGGGCGCAGCGAAGTCGCCCGCACGCTTCAAGGGTGGCAGCATCGAGGTCAAGAATATCGACATGGCCTACGGCGCCGTCCAGGTGCTCCATGACGTCAGTCTGAAAGTGGAGCCCGGGACGGTCACCTGCCTGATCGGCCCATCCGGCTCAGGCAAGTCGACCTTGCTGCGTTGCCTCAACCACCTCGTCGAGTGTCGAGCCGGGGACATCCTGCTCGATGGCGAAAGCATCTACAGCCAGACCCCTGACCAGCTTCGGCGGCGTGTCGGCATGGTTTTCCAGCAATTCAACTTGTTCCCCGACCGCAGTGCGCTCGCCAACATCACCCTGGCGCTGCGCAAGGTAAAAGGCATGTCACGCGAGGAGGCTGAGCGCGCGGCCTTGGCGAGGCTGCATGAAGTCGGACTTTTGGAGCGAAAAGACCATCGGCCGGCAAATCTTTCGGGCGGACAGCAGCAGCGGGTGGCCATCGCGCGAGCCCTGGCCCTCGAACCCGAAATTATGCTGTTCGACGAAGTCACCAGCGCCCTCGATCCGGAATTGGTGAAGGGTGTCCTGAACTTGATGGCCGACCTCGGACGGGGCGGGATGACGATGGTCGTCGTTACGCACGAGATGAACTTCGCTCGCAAGGTTGCAAACCAGGTCGTATTCATGGACGAGGGACGGATTGTCGAGGCAGGGCGACCAGCGGACCTTTTCGACAATCCGCAGAGCCCACGTCTTCGGCGCTTTCTGTCTGAGGTGCTCTGAACGCAATAGTGTGTGCAACGGCGAGTGCTGCTGTTTTCGGGCTTGCGGGGCGGGCCTAACTGCCACTAGCTCGTCGTTACGACGCACGAATGGGCGGCGGGGCTTGCTGAGTGGTTCAAAGATCGTCGAAAAACGCAACCATCATAGAGGTTGCTCGCCGGGCCGGGGTCAGTTCCGCCACGGCGGGGCGTGTGCTTGGCGACTATGGCTACAGCAGCCCCGAGGTTCAGGAGAAGGTGCGCGCCGCCGCAACAGCGCTGGGCTATCGCCCCAATCGCCTGGCAAAAGGTCTGATCACCGGTAAGACGCAGACTATCGGAGTTGTGGTCGGCGACATCGAAAGCCCATTCTACGCGAGCGTCTTGCGTGGAATAGGGGATGTCGCGCGCCGTGGCGGCTTCGGGGTTATCGTTACGAATAGTGACGAAAATGCCGAACTCGAGCGAGAGGCAGTGCAACTGCTGCTGGAAAAACAGGTCGACGGTTTGATCGTCTCGTCGACCTTCGCGGATCAGCCGGATCATCTTCGTGAGGCAGTCGCGGCCCGCTGTCCCGTGGTGCAGTTCGACCGCATCGTGGCGGGCCTGGAAACCGATACCGTGGTGGTCGACAACGTGTCTGCAACGCGCAGCAGCATCGCTGCAATGATTGAGGCCGGACACAGCCGCATCGGCATACTGGCCGAACTAGGTCCGGGCCAGCGCGATGATGTCGGCTCGTTTGTCGCGAACGCTGACCTCTCCAGCGCCGAGGTTCGCTACCACCATCCAAGCTGGCAACGGCTGTTGGGTTATCTGGAAGCCCATCGTGCCGCAGGAATCGAGCCAGATCTGCCGTTGATCCGCCGCGTGACGGTCTATTCCAGCGAGGCGGCCCGCAAAGAGGCGCTCGATCTGCTGACGATGCGCAATGCGCCGTCCGCCCTATTCACTGCCGACGGTGTGATGTCGACAGGCGTTCTGGAGGCGACTTCCGCACTGAAGCTTGCGATTCCAGGAGACGTTTCGCTGCTTTGCTTCGACGATCTCGACTGGATGCAGTTCGTGGCACAAGGTATCACAGCCATCGCGCAACCCGCCCATTTGATCGGAGCGGCGGCGGCGGAGCTTCTCTTGAAGAGGCTGGCGGAGGCCACCTTACCTTTCGAGCACCGTGTCCTGGCGGCCCGCTTGGTGGAGCGCAATTCGATTGCCGTGCATGTCTAAGGCTGGACGATCTGAAGTCCCCTGAGAGGGGAAGAAGGCCCGTCCCTGACATTCAATCCCTGCCTGCCTTGACCTACAACGGTCGTAGGTCATTCAGGAAAGCATCGCCAGGTCAGTTGAAACCGCTGACCTGAGCTTGCCTGGCGGTTCATTCACCAACACTGGCGACCCTAACGGCTTCGGCGCCGGTCCTCGTGAACGAGGACAGCCGCTGCGATGGCGGCGCTTGTCGTCTCGGCCGGGCGGGTGCACGAGCAGTTGTGAAATATATTTCTGTATGTGAATTTTATTGACACTCGAGCCAACTGCTGCGAATGATCAACCGCTGGGCCTCGGGAGGAGGTTCGGCCTCATCAACCACAAGCGGCGGCACGCAAGTGTCCGACCGCCCAATTGACCAGGCTTCGGCCGAGGGAGGACTCTTGCGAAAGTTTTTGAGCATGCTCGCCATTTCGGCAGCCGCCACCACAGTGTTGGGGGCAAGCCACGCCGCTGCCCAGGCCGCTAACCCGTTCAAGTGCGAGCCGGGTGAAAAATACGTCATGAACGTCATGGTTTCCGGCGTCGAATATTGGTTCCCGGTCTACGAGATGTTCAAGCAGGCTGGAAAACAGTTCGGCTGCGAGACCGAATATACCGGGACCCCCGAATACGACGTGAACAAGCAAATAGCGACGTTCGACCAGGCGCTGGCTCAGAAGCCGGCTGGCATCCTGGTCCATCCGATGAACTCCGATCCCTTCATCGAGCCAATCAATCGGGCCATTGAGCAGGGAACGGCAGTAGTCACATTCGCCGCAGACTCGCCCAACTCCAAACGAGTATCCTACATCACCTCCGACAACGTCGCCGAAGGCACCTATGCTGCCGATGCAGTCGCCAAGGCGATGGACGGCAAGGGCGAATACGCGGTCCTCGAAAACCCCGGACAGGACAATCACGACAAGCGCATTGCCGCGTTCATCGCCCGCATGGAAGCCAAATGGCCGGATATGAAGCTTGTCGGCCGCGCGGCGTCGAACCAGGATGCGACGAAGGCCTATCAGGCCGTGCTCAGCCTTGCTCAGGCGCATCCCGATCTGGGCGCGGTGTTCATGCCGGAAGCCAACTCGGCAATCGGCGCAGCTCAGGCCGCCAAGGAAGGCGGCGGCAAGATCCGGGTCATGCTGGCCGACGTCAACGCCAAGATCCTCGACATGATCAAGGCCGGCGAAATCTTTGGCTCAGTCAACCCGAACCAGGGCATGCAGGGCTATATGGGGTTCATGCTGCTGTGGCTGGCCAAGCATCCTGAACTGATCGATCCGATGAACGACGCCCGGCGGTCGGGCTTCAACGGCATGAGCGTGCCCTTCGTCGACAACGGCTTTTCCATCGTCACCGCGGAAAATGCCGACGATTTCTATTGGGACGCCTACCTCAAGCGGCGCGGCACCAAGGGCATCGAGGAATAAGGCCTGCCGCTCCTGGAGCTCCTTCGGAATGCTAGACCTGACGGGGCGCGTTCGCCCCGTCGACCCCGGCCATATCATCAATTTCAACGCTGAAGGGGGACGGAGTGACTGCCGCCGCCATTCTTGAAATCCGCGACATCTCGAAATCGTTCGGCGCCATCAAAGCGCTGACCGGGGTCGATTTCACGCTGCAGCGCGGCGAAATTCATGCGCTGTGCGGCGAGAACGGTGCGGGCAAGTCCACGCTCATGAATATCATCGCCGGCATTGTGCAACCCGACGAAGGCGCCATTCGTCTCGAAGGCAAGAACGTCACCATCACATCGCCATCCGCCGCGCAGCGGCTTGGCATAGGCCTCGTCCATCAGGAAATCGCGCTCTGCCAGGATGCCACGGTGGCCGAGAATATCCTCATGGCGGCCGTCAACAATCGGCGCGCGCCGCTGATGAATTTTCGCCGGCTCTACGCCGATGCACAGAAGATAATGGACCTGCTGGCGCCGATCCCGGTCGAGACGCCGGTGGCCGACCTTTCGATTTCCAACCAGCAACTTGTGGAAATCGCCAAGGCGCTGACGCTCGAATGCCGGGTGCTGATGCTCGACGAGCCGACGGCCGCGCTGACCGAGACCGAGGCGCAGCGCCTTTTCGCAATCGTCCGCGATCTCAAGGCGCGCGGAATTTCAATCATCTACATCAGCCATCGCATGGCCGAGATCTTCAGCCTGTGCGACCGCGTCACGGTGTTTCGTGACGGCAGATACGTAGCGACCGATTCTATCGCTTCGGTCACTCCCAATGATGTCGTACGCAAGATGGTCGGGCGCGAAATCACGCAGCTTTATCCCGAAAAGCTCTCGCCTGAACGAAGTACCGACCGCCCTGTGCTGTCGGTCGAAAATCTTTCCTATCGACAGGGTTCCGCTGGCGTTGGGTTCACGCTTCGAGCAGGCGAAATTCTTGGTTTCGGCGGGTTGATTGGCGCCGGTCGCAGCGAGATGGTCCAGACCGTTTGCGGCTTGCGCCCGAAAGTGTCGGGATCGGTCGAACTCAATGGCGAGCCGGTCAGCATCAGGACCTACAGCGATGCGGTGCGCGCAGGCCTCGTCTACCTCTCGGAGGACCGCAAGGCGTCGGGCCTGTTCCTCGACCTGTCGGTTGCATCCAATATCTCCGCGCTCGACCTTCGGAAGCTGACCACGCCGCTTGGGCTGCTCGATCGCCGCGCCGAGGCAAAGCAAGCCACCGACCTGGTCGTGCGCCACGGTGTGCGCATGGGCGGCATCGAGACACAGGTGTCGACGCTCAGCGGTGGCAACCAGCAGAAAGTCGCCATCGCCAGGCTTCTGTCGGTCGGCCCCAAAGTGGTCATTCTGGACGAACCCACACGCGGGGTCGATGTCGGCGCCAAAGTGGAAATTCATCGCCTGCTTCGCGATCTCGCCGAGCGGGGCGTCGGCGTCATCGTGATTTCATCCGAGCTTCCGGAATTGATCGGGCTGAGCGACCGGGTGCTTGTCATACACGAAGGTGCCATCGTCGGCGAACTGGGGGCTGACGAATTGACCGAAGAGGCAATCATGCTGCTGGCTTCGGGTCTCCGGCAGCAACGATCAAACGCAAGGCAGGTTCAGAATGTCGCTTAGACAGACCGGAGGAACCCTCATGGACGCCGAAATCAAGGCGAGCGCCCCCGGGCTTGGCGGGCGCAACTGGCTGCGTCTTGGGTCGATGCGCGAGGCGGGGCTGATCGCAATCATGCTGGCGCTGTGCATCGCCATGACATTCGCTTCGCCGCATTTCCTGACCTGGGGAAATTTCCGCGCCATGCTGATGAGCTTCTCCATTGAAGGCATCGTCGTGGTCGGCATGACGATACTCCTCATTGTCGGCGGCATCGACCTTTCCGTCGGGTCGGTGGTCTGCTTCTCCATGGTCGTGTCAGGCGCTCTGTTCCTGATGGGTCTGGACCCATGGACCGCGAGCCTTATCGGCATAGGCGCCAGCGCGCTGATCGGCGCGGCGATGGGTTTCTTCGTGACCGTTATCGGGCTCAATCACTTCATCACGTCGCTGGCGGCGATGGTGATCGTGCGCGGTCTCTGCCTTGTCATCACTAAGGGAACCCCGCTGTCGCTGTTCACCCTGCCGCCCGGGTTCAAGGCGATCGGCCAGGGCAGCTTCGGCAATGTGCCTTATGTCATCGTCATCTTTGTCGTGGTCGTGGCCATCTTCGATTTTCTGCTTCGGCGTGCCACGGCCTTCCGCAAGGTCTTCTATACCGGCAGCAACGAGAAGGCGGCCCAATTTTCGGGCATCAAGACCAAGCAGGTCAAATTCTGGGTCACGGTTCTCTGCTCCACCCTCGCGGGTTTTGCAGGCGTCATCTATATGTCACGCTTTGGCGCTGCGACCCCGACCTTCGGCGCTGGCATGGAGCTCAACATCATCGCCGCGGCGGTGATTGGCGGAGCATCGCTCAATGGCGGCTCGGGTACCATCTTCGGCGCCATACTGGGCATGGCGCTGCTCTCGGTCGTCACAAGCTCGCTGATCCTGCTCGACGTTTCCGTCTATTGGCAGGACATGATCAAGGGATGCATCCTGCTCGCGGCGGTATCGATCGACCACTTCCTGCACCGCAGGAAGTCCTGAGCAGCAGCGCGAGAGTTGAGCATCCATCATGTCACCACCCAATTCACGGGACGACGTCACGATCGTCCGCCAGATGTATCAGGCTCTTGTGCTTCATTACATGGAAGCCAAGACGCAGGCGGAAATCGCCAAGGAGCTCGGCATCTCGCATGCGACCGTCAACCGCCTCATCAAACGCGGTCATCAACTCGGGCTTGTCGAGATCAAGATCAAGTCGCCGGTCGAGCAATTGATCGACATCGAGGCGCGACTTGTCGCGATCGGCGGACTCCAAAGGGCCGTCGTCGTCCCCTCCGTTTCGGACAATCCGCAGACTGCGCTTCAGCGTGTCGGTGAGGCCGCAGCCAGGCTGGTGCTCGAGACGATCAAGGACGGCGACACGATTTCAATTACCGGGGGCAAGGGGGTGAGTGCCGTCGTCGCCGGCCTCAAGCCGAGCCGCGGCTACGACGTCGAGGTAGTTCCCGCGACCGGCCTGGTCCAGGGCAAGCATTACACCGACGTCAATCATGTCGCGTCTCTGATGGCCGACAAGCTCGGCGGCCGCGCCTATCAGATCCACGCGCCGCTGTTTGCCGACAGCCCGGCCCAACGTGACATGCTGATGGGCGTCCGGGCGGTTTCGGACGTCTTCAACAAGGCGCGCGAAGCAACGCTTGCGGTGGTCGGCATCGGCTCCATCCTGGCTGACGATTCGAGCTACTACGATCTGCACCCATCCTCGAGCGCCGACCGGCTGGCCATCGAGCGCTCGGGGGCGGCGGGCGAGCTGCTCGCCCATCTCATAGACGGCGACGGCAAGCTCGCCGACTACAGCCTCAACCGCTCGCTGGTCTCGCTGACGCTCGAGGAATTCGCGACCATTCCGCAGTCGATCGGGGTCGCCAGCGGCGCCAGCAAGGTGGTCCCAATCCTCAGTGCCATGCGCGGCTCTCACCTCGATACTCTCGTCACCGACGAAACCACCGGCTTGAAGATCCTCGAGCTCGCCGAAGGAAATGCAGCATGAATTCTCGACAAATCAACCGCTCAATCGGCAAGTCCGGCGTTGTCGCTTCGGCGGTGGGACTCGGCACCTGGGCCATCGGCGGCTGGATGTGGGGTGGCACGGATGAAGCAGAATCGATCGCCGCCATCCAGGCGTCCATCGATGCCGGCGTCTCGCTGATCGACACTGCGCCGGCTTACGGCCTCGGCCGCAGCGAAGAGATCGTCGGCAAGGCCATCAAGGGCCGGCGCAACCGCGCGGTCATCGCCAGCAAATGCGGCCTGAACTGGCATTCGAAAAAGGGCAACCACTTCTTCGATCAGGATGGAACGCCGGTGAACCAATATCTGGGCGCCGACGGCATCGCTTACGAAGTGGAACAGAGCCTGCGGCGGCTCGGCACCGACTATATCGATCTCTACATCACCCACTGGCAGGACCCGACGACACCCATTGCCGAAACAATGGAAGCGCTCGAACGCCTCAAATCCGCTGGCAAGATCCGCGCCATCGGCGCAAGCAATCTCAATGCTGCCGAGCTGCAGCAGTATGTCGCCGCTGGCCAGCTCGACGCGATCCAGGAAAGATATTCGATGCTGGATCGAGAGATTGAGCAGACATTGCTGCCGATCGCGCGCCAGCATCAAGTTGCAGCACTCAGTTACTCGTCGCTTGCACTCGGCCTGCTCTCAGGCGCCATCGATCCGGCGCGTGAGTTCAGCGGCGACGACCAGCGCAAGGACAATCCGCGTTTCTCTCAGGCCAACCGGCGCAAGGTAGCCGCGTTGAAACATGCCCTGACCCCGGTCGCTGAGATCCACCAGGCAAGCATGGCGCAGATCGTCATCGCCTGGACGCTGGCGCAGCCCGGCATCACCTTCGCGTTGTGTGGAGCGCGAAACGCGACGCAGGCGCTCGACAACGCCAGGGCAGGGGAGATTTTGTTGAGCGCGGCGGAACTGGGGGCCATCGATGCAGCGGTGGCCGGGCATCTCGTAGCGATAGACGCGTGATAGAAAGCGCGTCCTGAGATGAATCGCATCCAGACGATCGCCGGCTTGCGCGAGAACCCCGATGTCGACGTCCTCGTCATAGGCGGCGGCATTAACGGCATCAGCGTATTTCGCGAACTCGCTTTGCAGGGCGTCGATGTGCTGCTCGCCGAAAAGGGTGATTATTGTGGCGGCGCCAGCGCAGCCCTCTCGCGCATGGTTCATGGCGGCTTGCGCTACCTTGAAAACGGCGAGTTCAAGCTGGTTCGCGAATCTCTGCTCGAACGCGATCGGCTATTGAAGAACGCTCCGCATTACGTTGCGCCACTGCCAACCACAGTGCCTATCTTCGACCTGTTCTCAGGCATGGCAAATGGCGCGTTCCGCTTCCTTGGGCTAAGCCGTCGTCCGGGTCGGCGCGGCGCATTGGTCATCAAGACCGGCCTGGCGATGTATGATTTCTTCACCGCCGCACGGCGTATCGTCCCGACGCACAAGTTCAGGAGCCGCGCTGAAACACTCGAGGTCTGGCCCGCAATAAACCCTGCTGTCCGCAATTCGGCGACATATTTTGACGCCTGGGTCAGCCACCCCGAGCGGCTGGGTACCGAGATGCTGCGCGACACCATGAAGGAAAAGCCATCCGCTCGAGCGCTCAACTATGCACGCGTATTGCTCGGTGACGCGGGCCTTGCGCTTAACGACGGACTGTCTGGCGAAACAGTTGCCGTGAAGCCGCGGCTCGTCGTCAACGCCACAGGCGGCTGGATCGACCTGACCAATTCGGCTATCGGAGCCGTTGCGCCCAAGTTTATGGGCGGCACCAAAGGATCGCATCTGATCGTCGATAATCGCGAGCTTCACGACGCCCTCGACGGCCACATGATCTATTACGAGAACGAGGACGGCCGGATCTGCATTCTGTTCCCCTATCTCGGCAATGTGCTGGTCGGCTCGACGGATATCCGTGCCGACGATCCCGACCAGGCGCGCTGCGAGGACGACGAGCGGCAATACATCCGGCAGTCCGTGTCCTTCGTGTTTCCCGGGATCGAGATCGCTGATTGCGACATCGTCTTTCAGTTCACCGGGGTGAGGCCGCTACCGATAAGCCAGGACAGTTTTACCGGGCGCATTCCCCGCGATCATTTCTGCGAGCTCATCGAGGGCGCCGGTATAGTGCCGCCGACGCTGTGCATGATCGGCGGGAAATGGACAACCTTCCGGTCGTTCGGCGAACTGGCAGCGGATATCGTGCTCGGGCGATTGTGCCGACAGCGCATCGTCGGCACCGAAAACATGCCGATCGGCGGCGGCCGGCATTTTCCCATGGCCCCCGAAAAATGGTGCGCAGAACGCGCGGCGGCGCATGGCCTGTCGCTTGACCGCATGCGCAGCCTCTTCGAGCGCTACGGCACCGTGGCGGATGCCGTCGCCGCCTTTTTGGCAGCGGGACAGGACGAGCTCTTGCCTGGCAGCGACTACTCGGTCCGGGAGATTCAGTATCTCATCGCCAATGAATATGTCGAGCAGTTGGAGGACCTGCTGCTCCGCCGCACGACAATTGCCATCACCGGCGCTCTCTCTTGCGACCTTCTCGATGCGGTTCTCGATATTCTCGCAGTCGAAAAGAGCTGGGACGCTGCGCGCAAGGCATTCGAGCGCACCGATTTCCTCGCCCTGCTGCAGCGCCAGCACGGCGTCGATCTCGACCGGCTATCGCAAAAAGACCAAGGAAGGAGCGCCGAATGCGCATCAACAAGAAAGTCCGCATGAACCGGCTGTTCGGCGGGGCGCGTTGTCTCGACGTCGCAATCGACCATGGCGTATGCAACGAGCCGTCGTTCCTGGAGGGGCTGGAGGATATGGCCGGCGTCGTCGGCCAGCTGGTCGCCGCGGGGCCGGACGCCATTCAGATGAATTATGGCCAGGCCGATCTGCTGCAGTCCCTGCCCGGCAAGGACAAGCCGGCATTGGTCATGCGCATAGACATGGGCAATCCATACAACAAAACCCGCCATCGCTCGATGTGGGCCATCCTGCAGAACGAAGCCGAGCCGCTGATCGGCGCGCTGGAGATGGACGCGGCCTGCGTGGTCGTCAATCTATTCATGCTGCCCGACGAGCCGGACCTGTTCCGGCAATGCGTCCACAACATTGCCAGGGTTCGCGCCGACTGTGAAAGATATGGCTTGCCGCTGATGATCGAGCCGCTGGCCATGCTGCCCAACTCGGAGCGCGGAGGCTACATGGTCGACGGCGACCCCGAAAAGATCGTCACCCTGACCCGGCTCGCCAGCGAGATGGGCGCCGACATCATCAAGGCGGATCCGACGACCGATCCGAACGACTTCCACCGGGTGGTGGCTGCGGCACGCTGTCCTGTCCTTGTGCGCGGTGGGGGCAGGGAGGATTTGCGCGCCGTCTTCGACAAGTCGGCGGCGCTGATGGCACAAGGCGCGGCAGGCATGGTCTATGGCCGCAACATATACCAGCATTCCAACCCTCGTGCCGTCGTGAGAGGATTGATGGCGATCATCCATGAGAATGCGGACGGCGCGGCGGCCTGGGAGCTCTACCAGCAAGAATAATCTTTGCAGCTTGGGAGGAGCTTCAATGCAGCGATACATTCTTGGCCTTGATGCGGGCAATACCGTCATCAAGGCCATCATCTTCGACACCGCCGGTCGCGAACTCGCACTTGCCGCTCGCGACGGCCGTTCCTGCATGCCAGAGCCCGGCCATGTCGAGCGGGACCTCGGCGAATTGTGGCGCAACGCCGTCGAGGTCATCCGCCAGTGCCTCGACCAGTCGGGCATCGACCCCCGCGAGATCCGGGTGATCGGCTGCGCCGGCCACGGCAACGGGCTCTATGCGCTGGACCGCGGCGGCGACCCGCTGCTCGGCATCCAGTCTCTCGACACGCGCGGCGTCGGCATCGTCAGCGAATGGGCGGCCGCAGGCGTTGGCGACCGGACCTATATCCACTGCCTGCAACGGCCCTGGGCGGCGCAGACGCCGACTCTGCTGGCGTGGCTCAAGCGCCATGATCCGGCACTTTTTGCCAAAATAGGCACCGTCTTCCTGTGCAAGGATTTTATCGTCAACCGCCTCACCGGCACGCGCTCGACCGAGACCTCGGATATGTCGGGCTGCGGGCTTTTGCACATGCCCGGCCGACGCTACGAGCCTGAGTTGCTGGCCGCCTATGGTCTCGACGATTGCATGGAACTGCTGCCGAACGTGCTGGAAGCCTCCGCCATCGCCGGCCATGTCACGCGCGATGTCGCCGCTGCCACCGGCCTTCTTGCGGGCACGCCTGTGGTGGCTGGCCTGTTCGACGTCGTCGCCAGCGCCATCGGTTCGGGCGTCACCAGCACCGGCGCAGCCTCGATCATTGCCGGCACCTGGAGCATCAACCAGGTTATCACCCAGGAGCCGATCCGCGATCCGTCGATCTTCATGCTGTCGACGTTCGATCCGGTGCGCTACCTCGCCATCGAATCGAGCGCCACTTCGGCCGCAAATCTCGAGTGGATCGTGCGTGAGTTCTTCGAGCATGCGCCGCCGGCAGGCGCATCGCCATTCGAGATCTGCAGCGAGCTTGTTGCTTCCGTCGATCCCGCGGGAGACATGCCGATCTACCACCCATTCCTTTACGGCTCGCAGCAGAATGGCAAGGCGCGTGCCGGTTTCTACGGCATCGCCGGCTGGCACACGCGGGCTCATATGCTGCGCGCACTGTTCGAGGGCGTCGTCTTCGAGCACCGGCGCCATGTCGAGGCGTTGCGTCGAGCGGGAGCCATTGTCAGCCAGGCGGTTCTTTCGGGCGGCGGCTCGCGCAGCGCCGTTTGGCCGCAGATATTCGCCGATGTGCTGGACGTGCCGGTGACCGTGGCGCGCAGCCGTGAGACAGGTGCGCTGGGAGCTGCGATTGCAGCCGGGACAGGCGTCGGCTTATTTGCCGACTTCTCTGCGGGCGCCGCCGCGATGACCGCGCCCGACCGATGCTACCAGCCCAATTGCGCGATCGCACCGGTCTATGAGCGGCGCTATCGTCTCTATGGTGAGATCAACAAGGCCATGGGTCCGCTATGGGACAGGATGGCAAGCGAACGGACGTCCAATTGACACAGACCGCTGCCGATTTTGGACAGTACGACTTCATCATCGTCGGCGCGGGTTCAGCCGGCTGCGTGCTGGCCAACAGACTGTCGGCCAATCCAGGCATGCGCGTGCTGCTTCTGGAAGCCGGCGGCAGCGATCGCTATCACTGGGTCAACATTCCCATCGGCTATCTCTACTGCATGGGCAACCCGCGCACCGATTGGCTGATGAAGACCGAGCCGGAGCCCGGGCTGAACGGTCGTGCGCTCAACTATCCGCGCGGCAAGCTTCTGGGCGGCTGCTCGTCGATCAACGGCATGATCTACATGCGTGGCCAGGCGGCCGACTATGATGGTTGGCGGCAAGCCGGGAATCTCGGTTGGGGCTGGGATGACGTGCTTCCGTATTTCCGCAAGTCCGAGGACCATTTTGGTGGTGCCAACGACCTTCACGGCGCCGGTGGCGAATGGCGCGTCGAGCGCCAGCGCCTGTCGTGGCCAATCCTGGATGCCTTCCGCGATGCTGCCGAGGAACTCGGCATCCCCCGGACCGAGGATTTCAACGGCGGGACCAACGAAGGGTCGGGCTATTTCGAGGTCAACCAGAGGAAAGGCGTGCGCTGGAATACCTCTAAGGCGTTCCTGCGCAGCGCGCTGCGACGCCCGAATTTGCGCGTCGTCACCGGCGCCGAGACCGAGATGCTGGATTTCGACGGAGCTTGCGTTACCGGCGTTGTCTTTCGCATGGGCGGCCAACTGCATCGTGCGCGGGCAGGCGAGACGATCCTTGCCGCCGGCGCGATCAATTCGCCGAAGCTGCTCGAGCTTTCCGGCGTCGGCCGACCTGCCGTGCTTGGCGCAGCAGGAATCCCGGTTCGCCACGCGCTGGAAGGCGTCGGCGAGAACTTGCAGGATCATCTGCAGATCCGCACAGTCTTCAAGGTCGCCAACGCCTCGACGCTAAACCAGCGCTACCACAATCTGTTCAGCCGCGCGGCCATGGGCGTCGAATACGCTATCCGTCGCAGCGGACCGCTGTCGATGGCGCCGAGCCAGCTTGGCATCTTCGCCAGAAGCGACCCACGCCTGGAGACGCCCGATCTCGAATACCATGTCCAGCCGTTGAGCACTGACCGGCTGGGCGAGCCCCTGCATCGTTTCCCCGCGGTCACGGTTTCGGTCTGCAATCTCAGACCGGAAAGCCGCGGCACCGTCCACATGGAGGCGTCCGATCCGCAGGCGGCTCCGAAGATCCGGCCGAACTATTTGTCTACCAGGGGGGACAGGACCGTGGCTGTGGCATCGCTCCGCCACGTCCGCCGCTTGATGAAGGCGCGCGCCATTGCCCGTTACGCGCCTGAGGAAATGCTGCCCGGCGCACATTATGAAAGCGACGAAGAACTCGTCCGCAAGGCCGGCGATATCGGCACCACGATTTTCCACCCGGTCGGCACCTGCAAGATGGGCGCAGGCTCGACGGCAGTGGTCGACGGCCGGCTGCGGGTGCACGGCATTTCTGGCCTGCGCGTCGTCGACGCTTCGATCATGCCGACGATCGTTTCCGGCAACACCAACTCTCCAGTGGTCATGATCGCAGAGAAGGCATCGGAGATGATCCTCCAGGACGCCAATCAGAAGAAATAATCCTCGGTGGCGCATCTGAGCTGCCGCCGACCGGCAGCTATTGCCTGTCGTGCCGTCGCCCCGCAATGCCGAGGTGTTACTGCGGCTTTGTCGCGCACATCGCGAAGCGATGTTGAGTGGCGCGTTCGAGCGCCTTGGGCCAACTCATCCGTCGAGCCTGGGCGCGATGGATCGCGCCCAGTTTCCAGTCCACGACCGGCTGCTCGAACCCGGCTTCGGCCAGCAAGCGAACTATCTCTTCCGCCCGTGCGCCGCCGGAGAAATAGACACGGGCAAGAATGTTCTGGTGACGTCTGGCCATGGCGGCGCCGTCATCGTCCGAGACCTGGGACTTGCCGGCCGTGAGCTTCTGCCAAAGTTCCCGCATACGCGTCGCCCAGTTGCGGCTGACAAAATCGCCGTCGATGACCAGCAGCCTGCCGCCGGGCTTCAGCAGCGAGAACCATTCGGCAAAGGCCGCCTTCGGATCCAGCAGCGTCCAGACCAGGTGACGGGTGACGATGACATCGTAGCTCGTCCTGTCCTCGAGCGTCCGTTCGGCATCCCTCACGATGAAGCGGATATCGGCGCCGCGTTTTTGTGCCTTGGCGCGCGCCTTGGCGAGCATGGCTTCCGACCAGTCGAGGCCTGTCACCACAAAGCCCAGATCGTGCATCAGATGCGAAATGACGCCAGTCCCGCAGGCGAGATCCAGAGACGCCCGCCCGGCGCCTGGCCCAATGTGCCTGGTTATGAGCGCGTGCCAGGCGGCACGCTCCTGCTCGGAAAAAATCTCGTGGCCGACCTGCAGGTCGAATGTCTCGGCGCGGTCGGACCAATAGTCCCGAATCTCGTCGCGCAGCGAATAGTTTGCGTGAGCCGTCATTGCCCGAAACGCACTCCCCAAAGCGGCTACATTGGAATTGCTCTAAAAGAAAAATCTTGATTATACAATTCATGTTTCATAAGCGGGGCCGGCAACTGAATTGCGAGAGCCCAATGATTTTGAAATCGATATTTGCGGCCGCGGTCGCGCTCGCGGCCTTGATGCCGCTTACCCCAGGCGCGCGCGCCGAGACCGTCACTGACATTGCCGGCCGCAAGGTCGAGGTGAAGACGCCGGTCGAGAAGGTCATCCTCGGCGAAGGCCGGCAGATCTACCTGATCGCCGCGCTCGATACCGACAACCCTTTCAAGCGCATCGTTGGCTGGCGCGAGGATTTCTCCCAGGCCGATCCGGACAATTACGCCGTCTATCTGGAAAAATTCCCGTCGATGGCGGCGATACCGACCTTCGGCGGTTTCAAGGACGGCACCTTCGACATCGAGCAGGCTATCGCACTTGACCCGGACGTGATGATCATGAACATCGAGTCCAAGCAGGCAACCGAGGACGCGCAATACATCGAGAAGCTCGCCGCCGTCGGCATTCCGGTGGTCTATGTCGATTTCCGCGAGCAACCCTTCACCAACACCGAGCCGAGCATGCGCCTGATCGGCAAGCTGCTTGGCCAAGAACAGCGGGCCGAGGCGTTCATCGCCTACCGCGCGGCCCAGATCGCGCGCGTCACCGATGTGATCGCAGAGAAGAACCCCAAACGCCCGACCGTGTTCATCGATCGCGCCGGGGGCTATTCCGATGATTGCTGCATGAGCTTCGGCAACGACAATTTTGGCAAGTTCGTCGACATGGCCGGCGGGGCCAATATCGCGGCCGACCTGATCCCGGGCACGTTTGGCGCGCTCAATCCCGAACAGATCATCGCCAGCGATCCCGACCAGGTGATTGTGACGGGCGGCAATTGGGAGGCCTATGTGCCGGGCGGTAAATGGGTCGGCGTCGGTCCCGGCGCCGACGAAGCCGCGGCACTGAAGAAACTCAAGGGCCTGACCGAGCGGCCCGCGCTAACCGGCATCAAGGCGTTGGAGAACGGGCAGGTCCACGCCATCTGGCACCAGTTCTACAACAGCCCCTATCAGTTCGTCGCCATACAGCAGATGGCCAACTGGCTGCATCCCGACCTGTTCGCCGATCTCGACGCCGAGGCCACCTTCAAGGAGTTGCACGAGAAGTTCCTGCCGGTCGGGTACAGGCCTGGCCATTGGGTCTCGCTCTCCGATGAGCAGTGAACCGGCCGCACTGTCAGCCAAACAAGGGCGCGGGCTCTACCGCGCCCTTGTCCTGCGCAAGCAGCTGATCCTGGCGGGGTTCGCCCTGGCGCTGCTGCTGAGCTTCTGCATCGACCTCGCGCTCGGGCCCGCAAGCTATAGCTTCGACCAGGTGGTGCTCGCCCTGGTTTCTCCCGGCAGTGTGCCGCTTCAGGTGCGCGTCGTGTTGTGGGACATCCGGCTTCCCATCGCGCTCATGGCAGTGGTCGTCGGCGCAGCACTGTCGGTCGCCGGTGCGCAGATGCAGACGATCCTCAACAATCCGCTCGCCAGCCCGTTCACGCTCGGCATTTCGGCGGCGGCCAGCTTTGGCGCAGCCCTCGCGCTCGCCTTCGGCGTCGCGCTGATCCCGGCCGCGATCGAATATATCGTGCCGCTGAACGCCTTCGTGGTGGCGATGCTGACCGCGCTCGTCATCCACCTTCTGAGCCTCAAGCGCGGCGTGACGGTCGAAACCATCGTGCTTCTCGGCATCGCGCTCGTATTCACCTTCAATGCGCTGCTGTCGCTCGTCCAGTATCTTTCCTCCGAGCAGGCGCTCGCCGCGGTCGTGTTCTGGACGATGGGAAGCCTCACCAAAGCCACCTGGCCCAAGCTCATCATTACCAGCCTCATCCTTCTCGCAACACTTCCGATGTTCGTGCGCCGCGCCTGGGCGCTGACGGCGCTGCGGCTAGGCGAAGACAAGGCCGCGAGCTTTGGCGTCAAGGTCGCACGCCTCAGGCTCGAAACCATGATGATGGTGAGCCTCCTTGCTGCCATTCCCGTCGCCTTCGTCGGCACGATCGGCTTCATCGGGCTTGTCGGTCCGCACATCGCCCGCATGCTGATCGGAGAAGATCAGCGCTTCTTCCTGCCCGCCTCGGCGCTTTCGGGGGCGCTCATCCTTTCGGCGAGTTCGGTTGCCAGCAAGTCGCTCGTTCCAGGCACGATCTTCCCGATCGGCATCGTCACCTCGCTTATCGGCATTCCCTTCTTCATCTCGCTTATCCTCTCGAATGTGAGGCGCACATGGTAACGATCAGGCTCGATGGTCTCGGAGCCTTCCACGGGGCGCGGCTCGTCCTTTCGGATGTTTCAACTCCCATTTTCCGGGGTGGCGAGGTTGTCGCCGTGATCGGACCCAACGCAGCGGGCAAGTCGACGCTGTTCAAGCGCATCGCAGGACTTCTGAAGGGCCCGGGACGCGTCTGCCGCGAGGGAGCGGTGAAGGGGCCGGACGGCATCTGCTATATGCCGCAGGATACGGCAGCCAACGCGGTGCTGACCGTCTATGAATCGATTCTGCTCGCCCGCAAGCAGGGCTCGGCATGGTCGGTCAGCGACGGCGACCTCGCACTCATAGACGGCATCCTGGCCGCGCTCAGCATCTCGGATCTTGCCTTTCGCAACGTCGGAGAATTGAGCGGCGGGCAAAGGCAGGTGGTAAGCATTGCCCAGACCCTGGCTCGCGAACCTGAAATCCTGCTGATGGACGAGCCGACGTCCGCGCTTGACTTGCACCGGCAGGTCGAGGTGCTGACCTTCATGCGCGCGCTTGCGCGCAAGCACGGAATTGCGGTGTTGATCGCAATTCACGACCTCAATCAGGCCCTGCGCTTCGCCGACAAATGCATCGTCATCGCCGAGGGGCGGATGGTCGCCTGCGGCGCGCCGGAAGAGGTCGTCACGCCGGCGCTTTTGCGTGATGTGTACCGCGTCGAGGCGAGGATCGAGCGCTGCTCGCGGGGCATCGGTCATGTCATGGTGGACGGCGTCGCCGCCGAAACGGCAGCGACTGCATCGATAGCAGCCTAAGGCATCTGTGGTCGAAGCCAAAAGCGTAGAAAATAGATCGAAATTATGGCATAAATCTTTGAATCAAATACGTTTTATATCACCATGGCGGCTGCTTTGGCGACGAATGGAGGCATTCACTCACGACCACTGCACGTCCTTCGACGAGCCACTGTCGTACGAGATACCTTGGGTAGACAGAGGTCATGAAAACGCGCGATAAGGTTAGGCTGCGCTAGATTCAGAGATGGCCGGGGCACCAGATGATGGCACGCCGAATGTGCAACGCAATGCTTGGCTTCGCGGCGCTTGCCATAACCGCGTGCCAATCGGCGCCTGAAACGCCGCGACCCACTGTCGAACCTGCGTTAGGACCTGGACCCATTCCTGCCCAAACCGCCTCGGATCCTGCCGCTGTTCCTTCCGGCTCGGCAATTATTGATCAATCCGTGGCGGTCACTCCGCCTGCCAAGACCGTCCCGGCAAAATATGCTGCTTTTTCGGGTTTATGGGCCGGACGATTGGAGGGGATGTATGACGCCAAACTTGCTGTTCAGACGATTTCTTCCAATGGCAAGGTGACGGTCACCTATGCGTGGGGAACTCTGGGCGACAACCATCCGGGAGAGGCCGCCGGCGTTGGAAGAATTGTGGGGACTACGTTGAAGCTTGAGCGCCTGCCGAGTGGCGCAGACGTCAGTTTTGTCATGCGGCCCGACAGAACCCTGGCCGGAACCGTCAGGCTTGCCGGCCAGACCTACACGGGCGCGTTCCTCAAGCAATGATCGAAGACATGCCCGGAAGGCTATGTTGCTGTTGCCAGATCACTCCTGATCGAGAGATGGCCGCAGGCAGTTGGGTTTGTTCGACGCGCGCTTGGTCGCCAGTCTAGCCGCTGTTTGCGCTGACCGCGTCACCAGGCACCTTTGTGCGGGGCTGTATGCGCGCGGCGGCAGGCGCGAACACCGAAATCGCCTTCGGGTGGACCTTGAAATGCGCCGGGGTTGAGGTGACGATCTCACCGTCAGTATTCACCGGCATCGGCCTTTTCGTCTCGATGTCGAACTCGACGCATCTGGCTGTGCGAACCTCGCTCCAGGCGCCGTGCGTGCCCGAGCGGAACGAGCGCAACAAGAGCGCCATCTTCCAGAGATTCGTCATTTCCAGGCTGTACAGGTCGAGATGGCCGTCATCGATCTCCGCCGTCTCCTCGACGACGTTGCCGCCGCCATAGTGGCGGCCGTTGCCGACCGCTATCTGGTAGGTCTCGACTTCGGTCGTTGCGCCCTTTTCGGTAATCCTTGCTTCAAAGTGGCGGGCCTTGGTCAACACTTTCATGGCCGCCAAGGCATAGCCAAACCTGCCGAAACGCTTCTTCAGCGCCGGATCCAGCCCCTGGGCAAGATCGGTGCTGAGGCCGATGCTCGCGACGTTGAAGAAAGCGTGGCCATTGACGGTCCCGATATCGATCAGACGTCGTCCGCCCTCTACTATCACGTCAGCCGCCTTCCCAAGATCCAACGGTATTTCGAGGGTACGCGCCAGATCGTTCGCCGTCCCCATCGGAATGATGCCCATCGGCAGCCCGCTTTCCATGACCGCGACCGCCGCCGAGGACACCGAGCCATCGCCGCCGCACACGATCACAAGATCGGCCCCACGGCGAAGGCGCACGATCTCGCGTGCTATCTCGGGCAGTGCCTCAAATGTCTCGACGCTGACGCGGAGCCCTCCGGCTTCCAGCCGCTCGACGACCGGTGCGAGAGATTCCTGCCCGCGTCGTGCCTTTGGATTGATGAGTAGAAGCGCGCGTCTGTTCGTCATGTCATTCATGCGGCGTAGATAGGGTGCGTGCCTGCGGATTACGACGTCGACAGGGCGCCTGGGAAAACAAGTCACAAAATCATGGCTTTGGCAGCCGCTTGCGGAGGTTGAAATTCGGCTGACATGGTAATACCTTGTGGAAAATGGGTATTACCAAGGTGCAAGATGAGATGACCAACACAGTCACAGCCAAAGGACAGGTGACCATCCCGAAGCCGGTCCGGGACCTGCTCGGAATCGTTCCGGGCAGCAAGGTTGATTTCCGCCGCACCGATGACGGCAATGTGGTGATTGTGCGTAGTGACAAGAAGCAGCCCGTGAGCCGCTTCGCGAAATTGCGCGGCCATGCCGGCAAGGGGCTCGACACCGACGCGATCATGGCACTGACGCGTGGCGACGCGTGACGCTGGTCGACACCAACGTTTTGCTCGATCTTGTCACGGACGATGCGAACTGGGCGGATTGGTCGATCGCCCGGCTTGAGGCGGCAAGCCTCGATGGGCCGTTGTTGATCAACGATGCGGTCTATGCCGAACTTGCCGTCCGCTATGACCGCATCGAGAGTATCGACGCGTTTCTTGACGAAGCCGGTCTCCAAATGGCTCCGATGCCCCGGGCAGCACTGTTCCTCGCCGGAAAGGTCTTTACGCAGTATCGCAAATCGGGCGGATCGCGCACTGGCGTGCTGCCTGACTTCTTCATTGGCGCCCATGCGGCCGTCAATGGACTGCCGCTGCTCACCCGCGACGTTGGCCGCTATCGCACCTATTTTCCATCGCTGAAACTGATCGCACCGGGCGCCTGAACAGCCCGCCTGCCCGAGAACATGTGTGCGTAGGCCCCGCGGCTTGGGTCTACGCCATCGTGGCGAAAAGAATTGCAACTCCACCGAGAATAATCCTGGATCGACCGCGTTCTCCCCCAGGTAACAGCGCCCCCTTGGTGACCGGAGAGACCACAATGGAAATTATTGACTGCGAACGCATCGCGAAGGCCAAGCGGGCTTTCACGACCCGCCGAATTCCCACTGAGCGCATGCGGATGTTGCTTTCGCCTCCCGCCGAACCGAAGGCAGGCGACCTGGTGCTCGCGCGGATCGAGGCGCTCGGTCACCACAAGTCGGTCGAGCTGCCCTCGGGACGCAAGGCGGCACTTGCCGCGACGGACGAAGTCGTCCTGGCCTACGGCAACCGCTACGCCCCTGATCAGTTCGAGGCGATCGTTCCGGCAGATCTCGGACCGTGCCATATGGTGGCGGCAGGCGGAGTGGCTTCGCGGGCGTTGGCATGGCACGACAAGACCATGTCTCCGACTGCGATCGTGCCGCTCGGCCTCGTCACCAACTCATGCGGCCGCGTTCTGAACGTTGCAGACTTTGCGGTCGCGCCGCAGCCGGCGCGGCTCACCCCGCCGACAATCGTTGTCTTCGGAACGTCGATGAATTCGGGCAAGACGACAACAGCTGCAAGCCTCGTGCGTGGTTTGACCAGGGCAGGTTTCGCAGTTGGTGCGGCAAAGGTGACCGGAACCGGAGCCGGCAATGATCTCTGGTCGATGATGGATGCCGGAGCATGCGCCGCTCTTGATTTTACTGTTGCCGGCTTTGCCACGACCTATCTCGCCCCAATCGATGCCATCGTCGAGGGCGCGCAGCATTTGCTGCATTCTCTTGCCGCCACCGGGGCGGACATCGCGGTTCTGGAGGTCGCGGATGGGCTATTCCAGTCCGAGACGGCGGCGCTGGCAAAGTCCCCGAAATTCCGCGAGCTGACCGGCGGCGTGCTGTTTGCCGCAGGCGATGCGATGGGGGCGGTGGCGGGCTGCGAAAGGCTGCGCGAGCTTGGATACGACGTGCTCGGGCTCAGCGGGCTCTTGACCTGCTCGCCGCTGGCGCGCCGGGAAGCAGGCGCTGCCAACGTCCCTGTCTATGGCGTCAAGGAACTCACCGATCCGGCGACCGCGGCAAGCATAGTCTCAGGGATATTGAACCCGCGCCTGATGGTGATCGCTGGAGGTGCACAATGCCTCTACCAGGAATCCTGATCGGCACGCGACTGGTCGCCCTTGCGGTTCTTGTCGCCATCGGCTTTGCCAAGGCCGCCACGTCGCTCGCTCTTGTCGCCATCGTCGGTGCGGCGGTTTCCGGGGAACCGCAGCCGCTCGGGCAGGGCAGGCTGATCGTGGCCAGCCTTTCGCTTGGCATCGCGCTCTTCGCACTCGGGGTGATGCAGCGCCGACAGGGGGCAGCTTTTGCACTGGACTATGTGCGCGAGGTCCGCAGACTGCTGGTCGAGCAACTCTTCGCATTGCCGCCTGGCGCCGGCCGGACCGGTCTCGGCCTGGTAATGCCCGCCTCCTCACCGACCTCTCCGCCATCAGATCCTGGCTGGCCGACGGCGTGGCTTCCCTCTTTGTTGCGGGTCCTTCCGTCGTTCTCATCGTGGTTGGCGCCTTCTGGCTTGTCCCAGGGGTTGCGCCGTTCCTGCTTTGCGGCGTTCTTGCCTGGTCGATCGTCTGTCTTGTTGCCCTGCCGTTTCTTCACCGGGCCATCCGCGAAAGCCGGCGGAGGCGGGGACGGCTTGCCGGTCGTCTCGGCGACATCGTTGCCGCCCGGGCGGCGTTTGCCCATTTCGGCAAAAGCGGAACGTCCACACGCAAGATCGACCGGATGTCGGAAGCGCTCAACATGTGGCTCGTTCGCCGGGCAGGGTGGTCGGGGGCTGCGCGCGCGTCCAGTGACTTCGTCATGCCCGTGATCGTCGTCATTCTCGTGGCCTATGCGTTTTCGGGCCGCCCGGCGATGCTGGTTGGCGATCTCAGCACGCTATTGCTCCTCGCCGGACTGACGGTTGGCCAGCTTTCCGACCTCGCTCGCGCCGCCGATTATCGGCTTGCCTATGTCGAGTCCCGCCGCCGGATTGCCTCCATCCTGGCAAGGCCGGTGCTTGCGGATCCTGTGAATCCAGTTCCCCTGCCGCGCTCGACGTCAGGCCGGCGGCTGCGCATCGAATTTCATTGCCGAAACGGCACGCCGTCAAAAGTGCTGGATGCCGCGCCCGGCGCCTCGATCCTGCTTGGCGGTGATACGCCTGAAGCACGCAGCGCGCTTTTTTCCAGCATCGCAGGTTTTGAGGAAAACAGCGGCCTGGCGATTTTCCTCGATGACATTCCTGTCGACAAGATTTCGCGGCGCGACCGGCGCCGGGCAATCACCCTTTTGTCGCCGGCGATCCCGTTGGTGCGGGCTACAATGGTCGACAATATAGCCCTGGGAGCGCCCTCAGCGACCCCGCAGGAAGAGATAATCGCCACGGCCTCGCTGTGCGGCCTGGCAGTCGATGGACCGCCAGACAGCGGCCAGAGACTGGAGCCCCCTCAAATCAGTGCCATGCAGGCCGCCCGGATCCGTGCCGCACGAGCGCTGGTTCGATCAGCGGCCGTGCTCCTTATCGACGACATCGATGTCTGCAAGGACCGGGACTTGCTTGCGGCCGTTCTTGCACACGCGCGTGCCGCGCAAACGACAGTGATCGTCTCGTGCGAAGCAGCCACTGCGGGCATGGAATTCGATGATACCTGGCTTCTCGATTGCGCGTGATCGAGAGATCGCCCTGCTGCATGTCTTGTTGCAACCCCTCCTGAATAGTCCTGTTTAGGTTCATCGATCCACAATATGGATCGCATTTTCGCCGCAGTCGCTGATATACAGGCGATTGCATGGCAAAAATCGGTTATGCGAAATTATAGGTCCATGATATAGACCTAAGTGCGAAGATCTGGAACGAGCGGGAGGAGATCGCTTCGTTCCGATTTCGGCGTGAGCCTTTCAGGCAGGCGTTGTTGCCTGGTCCGAGCGGAGGAGCTTGAAGCATGGCAGCCGCCAGCAACAACACGATGATCGTCGATACGCCGGCCGAGGTGCTGGATGCGCGGCCAGGGTCACGGTTGATGTGGCCGGTCGAGGCGGTGGCCTCGATCCTGCTCGTCTTCGTCATCGGCCTGCTGCTCGCCGGCGTCATCTCGCGCTACGTGCTATCGCTGCCGATCGTCTGGATCGATGAGGCCGCCTCCATCTCCTTTCTCTGGCTCGCCATGCTCGGCTCGGCGATCGCCATCGACCGCAACGAGCATCTGCGTCTTACCATCTTCCTCAATCTGATCCCCGAGCGCGGCCGCCACTTCGTGGACGCCCTCGCTTTGCTCGTCGTGGCGACGGTGCTGCTCGCGCTGATCGTGCCGGCAAGCCAGTATGTACAGGAAGAGTGGTACGTCACCTCGGCGGCGCTCAACATTCCGATGAGCTTCCGCGCCTCGGCAATTGTCGCCGGGCTGGCATTGATGTCGGTTATCGCCGTGGGCCACGCGATCCGCGCAGCGACGCTCGCCAACCTGGCCGCCGCTGTCGCAGTCATTGCCGCACTGGCCGTGTTCGGCTGGCTGCTTTCGCCATTGTTCCTCACGCTCGGCTACGCCAACATCGTCATCTTTCTCGTCGGCGTGGTGGCGGTCTGCCTTCTGCTCGGCGTGCCGATCGCTTTCTGTTTCGGCGTCGGCACGATCGCCTTCATCGCCTTCAGCACGCACGTGCCGATGATCGTGCTTGTCGGCCGCATCGACGAGGGGATGTCGAGCCTCATCCTGCTGTCGGTGCCGATCTTCGTCCTGCTCGGCTGTGTGCTCGACGCGACAGGCATGGGCAAGGCGATCGTCGAATTCATGGCGTCGCTGTTCGGCCATGTGAAGGCCGGCATGTCCTACGTGCTGCTGGGCTCCATGTTCCTCGTCTCGGGCATTTCCGGTTCGAAGGTTTCCGACATGGCGACTGTCGCTCCGGCACTTTTCCCCGAAATGAAGCGTCGCGGCCACAAGCCCAAGGAGATGATCGCGTTGCTCGCAACCGGCGCTGCGATGGCCGATACGGTGCCGCCGTCTATCGTGCTGATTGTGCTCGGCTCGGTCGCCGGCGTTTCGATCGCCGCGCTTTTCACCAGCGGCTTCGTCATCGCCGTGGTTCTGTTGCTCGTCCTTGCGGTGCTCGCGCGCTGGAAGGCTTCGGGCGAAAGCATGGAAGGCGTACATCGCGCTCCGTTCTCGCTCGTCTGGAAGACGCTGCTAGTCTCCGCCCCCGCACTGGTGCTTCCCTTCCTGATCCGCGGCGCCGTCGGCGGCGGCGTCGCCACCGCCACCGAGGTTTCCACAATTGCCGTGCTCTATGCGCTGGTCATCGGCGCCTTGTTTTATGGCGGCATCGGCGCGAAGAAATTCTACGCCATGCTGGTCGAGACGGCGGCGCTGTCTGGCGCCATCCTGCTCATCCTCGGCACCGCCTCGGCAATGGCCTGGGCGCTGACGCAAACCGGCTTCGCCAACCAGCTGGCCATCTACATGACCGACCTGCCGGGAGGCTGGTTCTCCTTCATGCTCGTCACCATCGCCGTCTTCATGGTTCTCGGCTGCGTCCTTGAAGGTCTGCCAGCGATCGTTCTGATGGCGCCGATCATGTTTCCGATCGCCGCTCGGCTGGGCATCAACGACGTGCACTATTCGATGGTCGTCGTGACGGCGATGAACATCGGGCTCATGGCCCCGCCTATCGGCATCGGCTTCTACATCGCCTGCAAGATCGGCGACGTCTCGCCCGACGAGGCCATGAGCGCCATCTGGCCCTACCTCGGTGCATTGCTTGCCGGCCTGTTGCTGATCGCCGCCGTCCCGGCGCTGTCGGTAGCCTATCTCTAGCCACTCGGATTCAACCAGGAGGAAAGACGATGACCATCACCCGCCGCAGCTTGATGATAGGCACAGCCGCATCCATCCCGCTCGTGAGCACCATCCGCTACGCCGGGGCGCAGGCGGCGGAGTTCAACTACAAATACGCCAACAACCTGCCGCTCACCCACCCGATGAACCTGCGCGCGCAGGAAGCCGTCGAGAAAATCCGCGAGGAGACCGGCGGCCGCGTCGCCATCCAGATATTCCCCAGCAACCAGCTCGGCGCCGACACCGACATGCTGAGCCAGGTTCGCTCGGGCGGCGTCGAATTCTTCACGCTGTCGCCGCTGATCCTTTCCACGCTCGTCGCCAATGCCTCGATCAGCGGCATCGGCTTTGCCTTCTCGGACTACGACGCGGTGTGGGCGGCGATGGATGGCGACCTCGGCAAATATGTGCGCGGCGAGATCGAGAAATCGAACCTGGTCGTCATGGAGAAGATCTGGGACAACGGCTTTCGCCAGATCACCAGTTCCGTCGGCCCGATCGAGACGCCCGCGAACCTCGAAGGCTTCAAGATTCGCGTCCCGGTCAGCCCGCTCTGGACCTCGATGTTCACCGCCTTCAAGTCGGCGCCGGCCAGCATCAACTTCGCCGAAGTGTATTCGGCGCTGCAGACGAAGATTGTCGACGGGCAGGAAAACCCGCTCGCCATCATCTCGACGGCCAAGCTCTATGAGGTGCAGCAGTTCTGCTCGCTCACCAACCACATGTGGGACGGCTTCTGGTTCCTCGCCAACAAGCGGGCCTGGGAGGAGATGCCGCAGGACATGCGCGAGATCGTCGCCAGGAACCTCAACGAGGCCGGCGTGAAGGAGCGCGAGGACGTCGCCAAGCTCAATGCCACGCTTGAGCAGGAGCTCGTCGGCAAGGGCATGAAGATCAACCATCCGGATGCGGCCCCGTTCCGGCAGACGCTGAAGGACGCCGGCTTCTACGCCGAGTGGAAGGGCAAATATGGCGACGAAGCCTGGGCCATCCTGGAAAAGGCTGTTGGCGCCAGCCTGACCTGAGGGCGGGCGGCTCCCGGGCGGGCAGGCCATGTGGCTCGCCCGCCCGATAACAGCCACGGCTTTTTGCGAGGAATTCGATGGTGGTCGACCGGCTCAGGGGAAAATCCGCAATTGTCTTCGGCGCAGGGTCGTCCGGACCCGGCTGGGGCAACGGCAAGGCGGCGGCGGTCGCCTTCGCGCGCGAAGGTGCGCGCGTCGCCTGCGTCGATCTCACTGCGGCGGCCGCCGCCGAAACCGCTGATATCATCCGCGACGAAGGCAACCAGGCGATCGCGTTGTCAGCCGACGTGACCAGTCTGGCTTCAGTCGAGCTGGCAGCAACGGCGGCAATGGAGGCGTTCGGCGCCATCGACGTCCTGCACAACAATGTCGGCGTGACCCATATGGGCGGTCCCGTCGAACTCGATGAGGACGCGTTCCAGGCCGCCCTCGACCTCAATATCGGACCGGTCTACCGCACCGCCAAGGCGGTGTTGCCGCATATGCTCAAGGGCGGCGGCGGTGCAATCGTCAATATCTCGTCGCTCGCCGCGATACGCTACGTCGGCTATCCCTATTTCGCCTATTATGCGGCCAAGGCCGCGGTGAACCAGGCCACAGTGGCGCTGGCCATGCAATATGCGCGGCAAGGTATTCGCGCCAACTGCATCATGCCGGGCCTGATCGACACGCCGATGATCTACAAGCAGATTTCCGGCCAGTATGGTTCGGCCGACGAGATGGTGGCCGCCCGCAACGCCATGGTGCCGATGGGGCGGATGGGAACAGCGTGGGACGTCGCTGCGGCGGCCGTGTTTCTTGCCTCCGAGGAAGCGCGTTTCGTCACCGGCGTTTGCCTGCCTGTCGACGGCGGCCAAAGCTGCGCCGTCTGCGAGCTCCGCTGACCATGGACGTCGCACTGCCCCCAGAACGCGATCAGACCGGCTCGCAGAGCGTCGACCGGGCGCTCAGCCTTCTTTCGATGGTCGGCCGGCACGCCGACCGCGGCGTTTCCCTCTCCGATATCGTCGAGGAAAGTGGGCTGAACAAGCCGACAACGCGCCGCCTGCTGCTGGCGCTGATGCGCGCGGGAATGATCGAGCAGGACGAGACGACGCGGCGCTATTATCTCGGCGAGGAGGCTTACGTGCTGGGCAGCCTCGCCTCGCGACGTTTCGGCTTGCTTCAGGTCTCGATGGAAAGTCTGCTGCGCCTTTCGAAGAAGACCGAGGATGCCAGCTTCCTCTCGGTTCGCCGCGATACATATTCAGTCTGCCTCTATCGCGAGGAGGGGACCTATCCGGTCAGGACCCACGCGCTGCAGGCCGGCTTCGAGCACCCACTGGGCGTCGGCGCCGGCTCGCTCGCCATGCTCGCCGCACTCCCCGACGAGGAAGTGGAAGCGGTGCTTGCCGCCAACGACGCGGTGCTCAAATCCGACTACCCAATGCTGCCGGTCGAGCAGATCCGGCGCGATGTAGAGACGACGCGCGCCAACGGCTATTCGCTCAATCCCGGCCGCATCGTCGCCAATTCCTGGGGCGTTGGGGTTGCGCTTCGCAGCGCCGACGCACGGCCAGTCGGCGCGCTGTCGATCGCGGCGATCGACAGCCGGATGCAGCCGGCAAGGCAAATCGAACTCGTCGGATATCTCATGCTGGAGGCAAAGCGCGTCGAGGAACGGCTTGCCCAGATGTTCGCCTCGCGCGCGCATATGCGCGAGCACCCCACTTTAAAGCCGCGCACCAGGAGGTTGTCACAATGACGGAGGCTCACACCGACGGACGGGCGCATTCCGCGTTAGGAAAGTCGGAATTGGAAAACACCGGGCAGTTGATGGCGACGGCAGCGGCGTCCACGCTTGCTCATGCCGGTGTCGAGCCCTGCGACGTCGCCGCCATCTTCGTCTACGTGTCGTCGCTGGAGCGCGCGAAGTCATGACCATGGCTGCAGGCGGCGTGACGCCTTCCTCCACGCGCGTCATGAACCTCTCGCATTTTTTGACCCAGGCGGCACGCCGCAATCCGCACGATATTGGCTTCGTCTGGCGCGAGCGGCAGTGGACATGGCGCGAGATGGAAGCGCGCGTCAACGCGATGGCCGCTGCACTCCGCGACGCGTTCGGCGTGACAAAGGGCGATCGAATCCTCGTCCAGTCGGCCAATTGCAATCAGATGTTCGAATCTATGTTCGCCTGCTTCCGGCTCGGGGCCGTCTGGGTGCCGGCGAACTACCGCCAGTCGCCGGACGAAGTCGCCTACCTCGCCAAGGCGAGCGGCGCGCGTGGCCTGATCTGCGGCGCGGGCTTCCCGGCTCATGCTGCTGCCTGCCGGGAAACAGCCCCCGGGATCGACTTCGTCCTGTCGATCGGCGCGGCCGAATTCGGCGATGACTACGACGCCGTCGCCGCCCGTTTTGCCGGCCGGACCGTTGCCAGCGTCGCCGTCGATCGCGACGATCCCTGCTGGTTCTTCTTCACCTCCGGCACGACCGGCCGGCCAAAGGCCGCCGTGCTCACGCATGGCCAGATGGGCTTTGTCATCACCAATCATTTGTGCGACCTGATGCCCGCCACGACGCGCGACGACGCCTCGATCGTGGTGGCGCCGCTGTCGCATGGGGCCGGCATTCATCAACTCGTGCAGGTGGCGCACGGCGCCAAGTCTATCCTGCTGCCAACCGACAAGCTCGACGTGCCGACGGTCTGGGCGCTGGTCGAAGAATGGCGGGTGACCAACGCCTTCACCGTGCCGACCATCCTCAAGATGCTGGTCGAGGACGACAGCGTCGACCGGTTCGACCATTCCTCGTTGCGCCATGTCATCTATGCCGGTGCGCCGATGTACCGCGCCGACCAGAAGCGGGCGCTCGAGAAGATCGGGCCGGTTCTGGTCCAGTATTTTGGCCTGGGGGAAGTCACGGGCAATATCACTGTGCAGCCTCCTTCCTATCATTCCGTCGAGGATGGCCCGCAGGCGCGCATCGGAACCTGCGGTTTCGAGCGCACAGCCATGCAGGTCGAGATCCAGGACGACGCCGGCAATGCCGTCTCGCCGGGCGAAACCGGCGAAATCTGCGTGATCGGGCCTGCAGTCTTCGCCGGCTATTACGACAACCCGCAAGCCAACGCCGCAGCGTTCCGCAACGGCTGGTTCCGCACCGGCGATCTGGGCCACATGTCCGAGGACGGCTTCGTCTACATCACCGGCCGCTCGTCCGACATGTATATCTCCGGCGGCTCCAACATCTATCCGCGCGAGATCGAGGAGAAGATCCTGCTCCATCCCGACATCAGCGAAGCCGCCGTTCTCGGCATTCCCGATCCCGTCTGGGGCGAGGTCGGCGTCGCGGTTTGCGTCGCCCGCGCCGGCGTTGTGCGCGAAACGATCGCGATTGAGCGCTGGCTGGAAGGCAAGCTCGCCCGCTACAAGATGCCCAAGCGCTTCGTGTGGTGGGAGACGATGCCCAAATCGGCCTATGGCAAGATCGCCAAGAAGTTGATTCGCGAAGAGCTGGAGCGCCGCGGCGAGTTGGGACCGTCCGAGCCGAAGCTCTCGGCATGAGGAGCAGGCGATGAACAGCAGCCACCAAAGCCGCGCCGTGGCGATCACCGGCGGCGCATCGGGCATCGGCCTTGAGACGGCGCGCCTGCTGACCGAGCGCGGCTTCGACGTCTTCCTCCTCGACCTCGCCGCGCCAGCGCTGGGTTCGGCCTGCACGGATCTCGGCCTCAGCGAGGAACGCGGCATCGTCTGCAACGTCGTCGACGAAGCGGCTGTCGACGAGGCCATCGGCCGGATCACCGCCGCGCACAGCCTCGCCGCGGTCGTGAACTGCGCCGGCATAGCGATGGACCGGCCGTCGGTCGAGACCAGCGTCGAGGATTTCCGCCGGATTGTCGACGTGAACCTCACCGGAACGTTCATTGTCTCGCGGGCTGCGGCGCGCTACTGGCTTGAACGGGAGCTGCCGGGGGCGATTGTCAATATCACCTCTGTTTCTGGTCTTTGCGGCAACAAGGGCCGCAGCGCCTACGGCGCATCGAAGGGCGGTCAGAATCTGCTCACGCTCGTCATGGCCAATGAGCTCGGCGTCGATGGCATCCGCGTCAACGCCGTCGCACCCGGGCCGATCGAAACGCCGTTGACGCAGGCTGCCCACACCGAGGATGTTCGTCGGCAGTGGTTGGAGCGCGTGCCGCAGCGCCGCTACGGCACGCCGCGCGAGATCGCGGGAGCGGTGGCTTTCCTGATTTCAGACGAGGCCAGCTACATCAACGGCCAGATTCTCGCCGTCGATGGCGGCTTCATCCATGCCGGCCTTGTCGCCTGAGATGGCTCCGATGCGCAGCATCCGCCATCCCGGTCCGATCGCATCGGAACGTTTCGCAGCGATGCCCTGCGCCGCAGAGCCGCTGACGCTGCGGCTTGAAGCCGGCAGCTCGATCAATGACGCCGTGGCGCAGGCCCTCGCGGTCGCCGGATTCAGCAGCGGATATATCCGCCTGCGCAACGCGCGGGTTGACCCAATGCGCTACGTCGTCCCCGCCGCCTCTCCAGATGGCACGCACGCCGCGTGGTACAGCGATACATTCGCACCGGAAGGCATAACGGTCATCGAGGATGCGGGCCTCGTCGCCGGCCGGCGCGACGAGCGGGCATTTTTTCATTGCCATGGCATCTGGCGCACCCCCGACGGCGTGCGCCGCATGGGCCATCTCCTGCCGCTCGACTCGCGCTTGGCGGAGCCGGTTGAGGTCACCGCCTGGGGTATCGAGGGCGCGCTGTTCGACGTGCGCGACGACGCCGAGACGAATTTTCGCCTTTTCGCGCCGATCAGGGCTCCGCTCCTGGGTGAGCGCCGCGGTCGCCGCGCCGCCATCTGCACGGTAAGGCCCAACGAGGATATCGGCCAGGCGATCGAAGCACTTTGCCGACGGCACGGCTTTGACCACGCCTCGATCCAGGGCATCGGCAGCCTGGTCGGCGCGGATTTCGACGACGGCTCGGCGGTCTCCTCCTATGCGACGGAAGTTCTCGTCACGGACGGCGCCGTGCGCTCCGGTCGTTGCACGCTCGACATCGCGCTGGTCGGCATGGACGGTCTGATAAGCTCAGGTCGCCTTCGCCGCGACGCTAACCCCGTCTGCGTGACGTTCGAACTGCTGGTTGTCGCATCCGATGAGAAATCTGCCTAGTTGAGGATGCTGACCACGCTGTGTGCCGTGTCGCTGCGGCCCCACTTGGTCGACCGTGGATCTGGTTTTCGCGACCCGGTCAGAGCGGTTTTCGCATCCATTTTGCCAGGACCCCAACGACGCCTTCCCGGAACGACAGCACCGCGACAACGAAGATGATGCCTTGGCCGATCGTGACCCAGTCGCCGAATGTCGCGAGGTAGTTCTGCATCGTGACGATGACTGCCGCGCCGACGATCGGTCCGAACACCGTGCCCATGCCGCCCAACAGCGTCATCAGCACGACTTCGCCGGACATCGTCCAGTAGACGTCGGTAAGCGACGCCAACTGGAACACGATGGCCTTGGTTGCGCCGGCGACGCCGGCGAGCGTGGCCGACAGCACGAATACGGCGAGCTTGTAGCGGTTGACCCGATAGCCCAGCGAGATCGCGCGCGGCTCGTTCTCGCGGATCGCCTTCAACACCTGTCCAAACGGCGAATGGATGATCCGATAGATCAGCAATATGCCGGCGAAGAAGACGGCGAGCACGAAGAAATACAGAACTTCGCTCGAACGCAGGTCGATCAGCCCGAACAGATGTCCGCGCGGCACGGCCTGGATGCCGTCCTCGCCGCCGGTAAACGCCGCCTGCAGCGAGAAGAAATAGATCATCTGCGCAAAAGCCAGCGTCACCATGGCGAAATAGATGCCGTGGCGGCGAATGGCGAGGGAGCCGATGGCGAGACCGAGCACGGCTGCCACCAGCGTGCCCGCGATAATGGCAAGTTCAGGCGTCAGGCCCCAAACCTTTGCCGCATGGGCCGAGACGTAGCTCGCCATGCCAAAATAGGCTGCGTGGCCGAAGGACAGGAGACCGCCAAAGCCGAGCAACAGGTTGAAGGCGCAGGCAAACAGCGCGAAGCACAGCACCTTCATGACAAAGATCGGATAGAGCAGAAATGGCGCGGCGACGAGGAAGACGAACAGCGCGGCGAAGATCGCAAGGTGATGACGGGGCATGCCCGCAGCGCCGACCGACGTTATGGCCGCCATAGCGATCGGGTTGGTGTCGGTTGTCATCACACACTCCGTCCAAACAGACCCGCGGGCTTGACCAGCAGCACGAGCGCCATGATGACAAAGATCACCACCGCCGAGCCTTCCGGATAGAATACGCGGGTCAAGCCCTCGATCAGCCCAAGCCCGAAGCCGGTGAGGATCGAGCCCAGTATCGAGCCCATGCCGCCGATGACGACGACGGCAAAGACGACAATGATCAGGTCTGCCCCCATGTTCGGATTGACAGCATATATCGGCGCGGCGAGCACGCCGGCGAAACCCGCGAGTGCGACGCCGAAACCATAGGTGAGTGTGACCAGCAGCGGCACGTTGATGCCGAACGCGCCGACCATGGTCGGGTTCTCGGTCGCAGCCCTGAGATAGGCGCCAAGCCGGGTCTTTTCGATGATGAACCAGGTCGCGAGGCACACGACGAGGGAAGCCACGATCACCCAGGCGCGCGAATTGGGCAGGTACATGAAGCCGAGATTGTACCCGCCGTTCAGAAGCGGCGGCGGCGGGTACGGCAGGCCGGATACGCCGAAAAACTGGCGGAAGAAGCCGACGATGATCAGCGCCAGGCCGAATGTGAGAAGCAGCCCGTAGAGATGGTCGAGGTGATAGAGCCGTCGGATCAGGACGCGCTCAAGCACGATGCCGGTGACGCCGACAATCGGCGGGACGATGAACACAGCCCACCAGTAACCGACGCCAAGATAGTTGAGCAGCATCCAGGCGCCGAAGGCGCCCAGCATGTACTGGGCGCCATGCGTGAAATTGATGATGTTCAGGAGACCGAAGATGACCGCCAGCCCGAGGCTCAGAACCGCATAGAAGGAGCCATTGATCAGCCCGAGCAGCAATTGCCCGAACAGGACCTGAGGCGGAATTCCAAGCAGTTCGAACATGGTCGCTCCAGCTGACTTATCGACAAAACGGCGCGCCGAGCTGTTCGGCGCATCGTTGGCGAGGCTCGCTTACTTGACGAGCGAACAGCCGCCTTCGGCGAGCGGGCGGAACGCCTTGTCGGCCGGAATGGTGGCTACCGTCTCGAAATAGTCCCATGGAGCCTTCGATTGGTCCGGCTTCTTGACGCGGAACAGATACATGTCGTGCAGCTTGCGCCCGTCGGCGCGGATGGTGCCCTTGCCGAATAGCGGATCCTCGGTCGGCATTTCCTTCATTTTGGCCATCACCTTGGCCGCATCCTTGTCGCCGACGGCCTCGACGGCCTTAAGGTAATGCAGGACAGAAGCGTAGACTCCGGCCTCGATCATCGAAGGCTTTTGTCCGGCATTCCGCTCCTGGAAACGGGCAGAGAACTCCCGCGTTTGATCGTTCTTGTCCCAGTAGAACGCGCTGGTGAGCACGAGGCCTTGCGCCACTTCGAGGCCAAGCGCATGCACGTCGTTGATGAACATCAGCAGGGCGGCGAGCGCCTGGCCTCCCTGGGTGATGCCAAATTCCGACGCCTGCTTGACCGCGTTGATCGTGTCGCCGCCGGCATTGGCGAGGCCGACGACCTTGGCGCCCGACCCTTGTGCCTGCAGCAGGAAGGACGAAAAATCCTGGCCGGGGAAAGGATGACGGACGGCGCCGAGAACCTTGCCGCCCGATGCTTCGACGACCGCCGTCGTATCGCGCTCGAGCGCGTGGCCGAAGGCGTAGTCGGCTGTGACGAAGAACCAGCTATCGCCGCCCTGTGCGACCATGGCCGAGCCCGTGCCGTTGGCAAGCGCCCAGGTGTCGTAGGTCCAGTGGACGGTGTTGGGCGAACAGGCTTTGCCGGTGAGGTCGGACGAGGCCGGACCCGAGGCGAGGAAGATCTTGTTCTTCTCCTTGGTGATCTCGTTGACGGCGAGCGCCACCGACGAGGTTGGCACATCGGCGATCACATCGACATTTTCGGTGTCGTACCACTGGCGGGCGATGTTCGAGCCGACGTCCGGCTTGTTCTGGTGGTCGGCGGAGACGATCGACACATTGATGCCCTTGTCCGTCGCCTTGAAGTCTTCGACCGCCATCTGGGCCGCGATGACCGAGCCTTCGCCAGCGATGTCTGCATAGATGCCGGAACGGTCATTCAGAACGCCGATCTTGACATCTGTGGCATAGGCCGCGCCGGCCATCAGCAGGCTCGCCGTCGAAGCCAGGACAAATCCCATTTTTTTCATCGCTACTTCCCTCCGATTGCGGCGCAACGCGCCGTTGATGATGTCTAGACGCCGAGATAGGCGTGCAGCTTGTCGATGTTGGCGTCGAGCTCGTGGTTGGGGATGGTGTCGATCACGCGCCCCTGTTCCACCACGTAGTGACGGTCCGCGACCAACGCGGCGAAATGAAAATTCTGTTCGACGAGCACGATCGTGAATCCCTCGTCCTTGAGCCGGGCAATGGTGCGGCCGATCTGCTGCACGATGACCGGCGCAAGCCCTTCGGTCGGCTCGTCGAGCAGCAAGAGCTTGGCGCCCGTCCGCAAGATCCGGCCGATGGCGAGCATCTGCTGTTCGCCGCCCGATAGCTTGGTGCCTTGGCTCGAAAGCCGTTCCTTCAGGTTCGGGAAGAGCTCGAAAATCTGCTCGACGGTGAGCCCACCGGGGCGCACCTGCGGCGGCAGCATCAAATTCTCCTCGACAGAGAGGCTGGAAAAGATCGCCCGTTCCTCGGGGCAGTAGGCGATGCCCATCTGTGCGATCAACCGCGACGGCAGCTTGATCGTTTCCCGACCTTCATACGTGACCGAGCCCGAGCGCCTGGAAAGAATTCCCATGATCGCCTTCAGCGTCGTCGTCTTGCCGGCGCCATTGCGGCCGAGCAGCGTCACCACTTCACCTTCGCCAACCTCGAAACTGACGCCGTGAAGCACATGGCTCTCGCCGTACCAGCCCTGCAGGCCATCGACGCGAAGCAGGGGTCTCGTCGAGGGGCCAGCAGCCGGCCTGTTTGCAAGTTCAACTTCAGGCATGTCCGGCCCCGATATAGGCTTCGATAACGCGCGGATCCTTGGAAACCGCAGCATAGTCGCCTTCGGCGAGGACTTTGCCGCGAGCGAGCACAGTGATGCGGTTCGACAGCGAGGCGACGACCGACAGATTGTGCTCAACCATCAAAATGGTGCGGTTCTTGGAGATGCGCCGGATCAGCGCCGAGATGCGCTCGATGTCTTCTTGCGCCATGCCGGCCATGGGCTCGTCGAGAAGCAGCATTTCAGGGTCCAGCGCCAGCGTCGTCGCGATTTCAAGCGCGCGCTTGCGGCCGTAGGACAGATCGCTGGCGCGGATGTCTGAAAACGCGGTCAGGCCGACATCGGCGAGAAGCGCCGCACCCTCGCCATCGAACTTGGAGAGCACTTTTTCGGAGCGCCAGAAATCGAAACTGTCGCCGCGCCGGCGCTGCAGCGCGATGCGGACATTCTCGAGTGCCGTCATGTGCGGAAACACCGCCGATATCTGAAAGGAGCGCACAAGGCCCAGCCGCGCGATGTCGGCCGGCTGCATCCTGGTGATGTCGCGGCCTTGGTAGCGGATCGCGCCGCGCGTTGGCTGGAGGAATTTGGTCAGCAGGTTGAAGAGGGTCGTCTTGCCTGCGCCGTTGGGGCCGATCAGCGCGTGGACCGATCCTCGCTCCACCGTCAGGTTGACATTGTTGACAGCGACAAAGCCCCCAAATTCCTTAGTCAATCCCGCTGCTTCGAGGATCGCTCCGGAATTCATGCGCGGCAGCCCTCGCCGGTCATCGGCGTGAAAACGTGGAACCGCGCTGCGAGGCCATCCGCCCCCGGGGTGACTTCCATGGTTTCCTCCCGTGGCACTTCCGCCCGCAACAAACGACCTAATGCACATCGCGTCAAGGCCGCAATTACCGGCGCCGTGGCACGGAGCCTTCGATCATTTTCGAATTGCAATGTCGAAGCGGCGCCAACGACCGGCGAGACGTGCCGGGATCCGAACCCAACCCCAATCCGAACCCATCCGGCCGAGCAGTTCGAAATTCCGCCCCGACTGATTGGGCCGACTGATTAGATGAATGCGAAAAGCTTAGCTGCGCTGGCTTGAGTTGGGGTTTTCCCGGTCTGCCCGGGTGATCTTGCCTTTCGACGCTTTCGATCCGCCGCCCCATTCCTGGGCGTTCCTGGCTTGGGCGCCGCCCTTGGCCGGTAGCTTGGCCTTGTCGCTGCCGCCGCTTGCCCTCTTTCCCGATACAGGCTGGTTGGTTTTCGCAGACAAGTTTGTCTTTGCCATGTGTCACTCCTCTCGATGGTCGCAGCCATTATTGTCCGCCTCCGGGGCAGGGCGTCGGTTAGTCCTTGCCACGCCTTGGATCCTTGCCGGCAGCCTGGCTGCTCTTTTGCGGCTTGTCCTTCTTGTCCTGATTGCCAGCGCGGTTGCCGCCGTGCTCGCTGCTCGATCCCTTGACGGCTTTTGTGTCCTGAAGCTTCGTAGCCATTCTGGTTCTCCTTTGGTCCCTAGTTGAACTCGCCTGACGCGGCGATTGTTCCCGCCGGGAACATATCGACCCTTCGAGAGTTGGCCCGGGAGGACCGCACTGCAATGAACGCGAGGAAGGGGATTGCCGTCGGAGCTTTTTGAAGGATGACCTTCGCTTTCGAGAAGTGTTGCAGATGAAAATTGCCCAGATCGCCCCCCTTACCGAAGCCGTGCCGCCGCGGACCTATGGCGGGACCGAGCGGATAGTTTCATATCTGACTGAGGAGCTTGTTCGACAGGGGCATGACGTGACCTTGTTCGCCAGCGGTGATTCACGCACCTCTGCCGAATTGGTCCCGTGTTGCGATATTGCATTGCGCCTGAATCCCAGGGTTCGGCACGACATTCCCCACCACGTGATGATGCTTGAACAGGTGCGCAGGCGGGCCGATGAATTCGACGTGCTGCATTTTCACATCGATATTTTCCACTTCCCGGTAGTCCGGGACTTTGCCGAGCGAACCGTTACGACGCTCCATGGACGGCTCGACCTCCCCGACCTGGCTCAGCTTTATTCGATGTTTGATGACATTCCGCTGGTTTCGATTTCTTACGATCAACGCTGGCCCATGCCGCCTGTCCGTTGGGCCGGAACGGTGTATCACGGTCTGCCTCGCGATCTTCTGCCGTTTCGCCCGAAAGCCTCGGGCTATCTCGCATTCCTCGGCCGCATCTCTCCGGAAAAGGGGCCGGAAACGGCAATTGAGATCGCTGCGCGTAGCGGAATGCCGCTGAAGATCGCCGCCAAGATCGACAAGGTAGACCAATCCTATTGGAAGGAGACGGTCGAACCCCAGGTGCTTCGAAATTCGAACGTGGAATTCATCGGCGAGATCGACGAACGGCGAAAAGCAGACTTTTTGGGCAATGCGGCAGCGCTTTTGTTCCCTATCGACTGGCCGGAACCCTTCGGATTCGTAACCATCGAGGCGATGGCCTGTGGCACGCCTGTGATAGCGTTCAGGCGCGGTGCCGTTCCGGAGGTCATCGACGATGGTGTGTCCGGGTTGATCGTCGACACAGCAGACGGAGCTGTGGATGCAGTGCGGCGGATAAACGGCCTCGATCGTGCACAGGTGCGACGGACTTTTGAAGAGCGATTCACGGTCGAGCGCATGTGCCGCGACTACGTGGCGATCTATGGCTCGCTCTCGGAGGACATAACGAAAGCACTTGGCTCTCAAAACGAGCGCGCTAAAAATGCCGCAATGATGACTATGTCTACCTGACCGAGCAAGGCGACGGCTCGGCTGCTCGAATCAGCGCCTGAGCCGCCTTGGTCGCTTCTGGACGGGAGGGGTTGACCATGACCACTCAACTCGAAGATCGCAAGATTGATCCAGCCGTGGCGCTGCCGGCAATCGACGAAACGGCGCCGCGCGAGCCGCATCGGCAATTTGCGCTGAAACACGAGGATTGCTTCGTCGTCGCAGACAGCTACGGCGACATACGCGGCACCGGCGACGGGCTTTTCCGTGACGACACGCGTGTTTTGTCGCGCTTCCGCCTGTTCATCGGCGGCCGGATGCCGTCGCTGCTCGGCGCCTCGCTGTCGCAGGACAATATCCTGTTCACCGCCAATCTCACCAACCTGGCCACTATTGGGCCGAATGGCAGCGAAACCTTGCCGGGCGTCGTCCACATTGATCGGACGCGGTTCATCTGGCAGGATCGCATGTTCGAGCGCATCACCTTCACCAACTACTCCGCGCGCGAGGTGGTTCTGCCCGTCCGGCTCGACTTCGACGCCGATTTCCGTGACATGTTCGAGGTGCGCGGCACCACGCGCAGCCGCCGCGGCCGCGCCCATGACGCGCTGGTCGGCGAGGCGAGCGTGACGTTCCGATATGAAGGCCTCGATAATGTGGCGCGTCAGTCGGTCATCGCCTTTTCGATCCGACCCGACGAGGTCCACCCCAACCACGCCGATTTCGTCATTCGCGTGGCAAGGCGCGGCGCCAGAGCATTGTACCTGGAGGTCGGCCACAGCGAAGAGACCCCCTCCAGCGACCGCTTTCGCGCCGCCGCTGCGCGAGCCCGCTTTGCCATGCGCTCAAAGCGCCGGCAGGGCGCCACCGTGTTCAGCTCCGGCCGCGTGTTCAACGACTGGCTGACACGCACGCGCGCCGACATCGCGCTGCTGACGACCGATCTGGAGACCGGGCCATACCCCTACGCCGGCATCCCCTGGTTTTCGACGGCTTTCGGCCGCGATGGCGTGATTTCCGCCTTGCAGATGCTCTGGCTCAATCCGGACCTTGCTCGTGGGGTGCTGGCCTTCCTGGCCCACTATCAGTCGACCGAGACCTCTGTGTTCGACGATGCCGAACCTGGCAAGATCATGCATGAAACCCGCAAGGGCGAAATGGCGGTGCTGCGCGAGTTGCCGTTCGGCCGCTACTATGGCGGCGTCGACACCACGCCACTCTATGTCTATCTGGCTTCATCCTACGCCGAACGCACCGGGGACGAGGCGTTCGTCGACCATATGTGGGACTCGCTGGGCGCTGCCACTGCCTGGATGGAAGAAGTCGGAGCCCGCAACGGCGAAGGTTTTGTGACCTACAACAGGGCGGCCGACACGGGTCTGTTCAACCAAGGCTGGAAGGACAGTTCCGATGCCGTCTTCCATGCCGACGGCACCATCCCCAGAGGGCCGATCGCATTGGTCGAGGTGCAAGGTTATGCCTTCGCTGCATATCTAGGGATGGCGGCGCTGGCCGCCAGGCGCGGCGACGACGCCAAGGCGGCGCACTGGAGCGTCCTGGCAGAGAGGATCCGTAAGGCGGTCGAGACGCATTTCTGGATGCCGGACCGCGATTTCTATGCTTTGGCGATCGACGGAGAAGGCAAGCAATGCGCGGTCCGCACGTCCAATGCCGGTCACCTGCTTTATGTCGGGCTGCCGTCGGCGGAACGGGCGCAGGCACTTGCCAGCCAGTTGCTCTCTGCTCATCTTCATAGTGGCTGGGGCGTTCGCACACTGGCCGACGATGAGATCCCATTCAACCCGATGTCATATCATAATGGCTCGATCTGGCCACACGACACCGCGCTCTGCGCCTCCGGGCTCGCCCGCTATCACGAACGAGACAGCGTCGTGAAGCTGATGAGCGGTATGTTCGAGGCAGCGGTCCGTTTCAACATGCGGCTGCCGGAGCTGTTCTGCGGCTTTACACGTGCGGCCAGCGATTCACCGGTGGCCTACCCGGTCGCCTGCCTGCCGCAAGCCTGGTCGGCTGGCTCCGCTTTCATGATGCTGCAGGCTTGCCTGGGCATTCGGGTTGACGGCTGGAAACGCGAGATCACTGTGGAACGCCCGCGGCTGCCTATCGGCATCGACAACATCGTTATCCGCCACCTGGCCATTGGCGAGGCGAAAGTCGATCTCATCTTCGAGCGCATTGGCGACCGTGTTGTGTGTTATCTCGACCACCGCCATGAGGGTCTGGTGCCTCTGGTGGTGCGCTCATAACTAAGGCCGGCAAGCGGCCACTGGCGTCAGCTGCTGTCGGCAGAGGGCCAGCAAGCGCACGCCGCCCAGGCTCGTCTTGAACCACCTCCCGGAACACAATATCGCTGCAAACGTTGCCAAGACAATCGATTGTCTTTGAGGGATGCCATGGCGATCCGTCGAAAAGCCGAGGAAGCTGGTATTTTCGATTCGTCCGAGTTGGCTCTGCTGGCTCGGGCGTTCGAGCAGCTCAAGCTTGAAGGTCAATCGACTGGTCAGCGTGAGGCGCTCGCGTCTCGGATTATTGCCAACTACATGGCCGGCGTGACCGACGAGACAGAACTGATTTCCCTATCAAGGCAGCCGTTGGGCCGATAGCGCCGCCCTCTTGGCGGTCCGCCGCTGGGTGAGGGCGCGTAACGGGGGCTCCGCCGCACCCGACCAGCAAGCCGGCTCCCAATGTGCTCCGTGATGGACACTGCCAGTCGCAATCTGAAGGAATGGCATGCACAGCCAGCTCTGCGCAAACCTGTACGGCGAATCCGCCTGAAAGCTCCTTCGGAGCTTTGGCTTTTCGAGCGCATTGATTGGTCGTGAGTTTAGTTGGTCTTCAACTGGCCGACGCGGTTTTCGGCAATCCAGCGGGCGGCAAGCACCAATGCGCCCATACTGAAATCCTTGCCGTGTTTGGCCACCATTTCTTCCGACAGCTTGGCGAGCCGTTCGAAGAATTCGTCCTTGCTCTCGTCCTCGGGGGTGGGTTCGGTTTGCATTTTGTGCTCCTTTTGCATGCGGCCTGCCTTTGCTATTTGAACATCTGTGCGGGAAAGGTGACGATCGCGGCGGCGCCGTCGACTCCGCCCACTGCCAGGTGGCGTCCGTCGCCGGACCAGGCAAGCGCGGTCACCGCGCTGCCCAGCGGCCTGACGAGGAGTTCGTCTCGCGCGCCGATCTGGGCGATGGTGATCCGGCCGTTGGCATAGCCGGCCGCAATCAGTTTTTTCTCCGGGTGCGCAGCCACTGTCTCGACCGGAACCAGCCCGGCTCGGCCAGTCTCCAGCGCGCCCGAGGTGTCGCCGTCAAGTGGCGGAGCGGTCATCGACCAGCCGGCGATCCGGAAGGCGCCCGACGCAAACAGCGCATGCTCCGGCCGGCTCCAGCACAGTGTCCTGACCGGCGATGGAAAACCCGCGACGATGCCGTAGCGATCATCGGTCATGCTGACCAGGGCAAAGCCGCCTGTTTCGAGCCCACAGGCCAGCCATGTGCCGTCGCCACTCCAGCGGATCGACACCGGGCGCGCCGAAAAAGAAACGTCGCGTATCGGGGTAGCGTCGCCGTCGACCGCCCAGATCGATAGTCCATCATCCCGGCCGCAGGCTAGGCGCCTTCCGCCTGGCGAAAAGGCAAGCGCACCCGTGGACGGTGTCGCATCGTATCGCAGTCGTACTGCATCGCCTTGGCCGCGTGCCAGGAAGACATCCTGGCCGTTGCTCACGGCTGTGATGGTCGTCCGGGGGTTGTGGTCGACGGCGACGACTGGCCCGTCGATCTTGACCAGCGTCTCCATCACATTGCCGTCCGCGGCCAGATGCACCGCTTCGCCAGCCGCCGTTCCAACGAGGAAGCCGAAGGAAAAATAGCTGGCGAGCGGGACGCCTCCATCCCCCAACGCAGCGGTGGCGATCAATGGTGCCGGTGGCTTCTCCCGCGGGCGGATCGTCGTCTGGCCGAGATCGCCGCTCACCCTGATCCGCGATTCCGGCGGCTCCTGGTCCGCGACCGCGGCTATGGCGACCGTTCCGTCCACGCTGGTGCATGCGACAGCCGAGCCATCGGCGCTGAAGCGCAGGTTGGCGATCGCCGACGGGCGACGCCAGCTTCGCGCCAGCAGGTCGAACAAGGTCAGGTTCTGTATCGCGTGCTGGTTCATGACCATTCCCTTCGTCAGTTACCCACCGTCCGCGCGAGGCTGCGGTCGACGTCCTCGACGTCGGCTTCCGCGGCGGCGATGCGTTGCTCGCACCTCGCGCCTTCCTGCATGACCGCCGCGGCTCTCTCCTCCGCCTCATGCAAATCCTGCACCAGTTGCGCGCTGGCGCCGCTCCTGCCGATTCGAGTTCCAGGCGCAGCACCTCCATCTCGATACCGGCGCGTTTCTGATCGAGCCGCAGCGCCTCGGCAGTCAGCGCGGAGACTTTGGCGACAAGATCGAGCCGGCGGGCGAGCAACATGTCACGCCTGGTAGTTTGCCCCATCGGATCCTCCATCATTTTTCGGCCCCAGCCGTCGGTCCGGGTGGTTTTTCGAAAGCCGATAGCAATTTGGGCAATGTGCCGGCCTGCGACTGGAACTGTTTTTCGGCCGTTTCGATGTGGCTCTTGAACTGATCCCAGATGTCGACGCGGATCATCGATGTCGTATCGCCGGTAAGGCGCTCGATCTCCTCGACGCGGAACTGCCGCGACAGCGAAACGCCGGAAAACACGAAGTCGCGCAACAGGATCGCATGGTTCTCGATGAACAGATGGATCATCGGATGCGTTTCCGTGGTGACGCCGCCGGCGGCAAGCTCGGCCCGGATGAAGTCCTGGAAGTGGCTCTGGAGGCGATGTTGGCTCTCGCCCATAAAGCGCATGACAAAGACCAGGTCACTGGGCATCAGCCTGACAAGATCGCCGGTGACGCCATCAGCGTGGCTGGACATTGGCTCGGGCTGCCTCCGGCTGTCTTTGTCGTTCGCCACGGTTTTTCTCCAGTGCGAGGCCCGTCCGTGAGCCATCGCCCTCAAATAGTAGAGAAAGGAGAAGAATAAAATAGATGATGTGTGTTTTTCAAATTTGCTGCGAATGCTAACTTGATATATCGCAATTGCGAATAGATATTAAATATTACATGCGTACGTTACAACTGTAAAAGAACGTTACAGTTGCCGTCCTCTTCATGTGCCGAAAGGGCGGCGATTTGTTTTTAGCGTCAGGCACGGGCGCCATTTTCAAGTTGGCACGGCGCTTGCTTTATACATTTCCACAAGAAGCCCATCGCGCTTTTGACGCGGTGCCAAAAGAACGAAGGAACGGAGGAAGCAGGTCACCTCGCTTCGATACGCCCATCGCATATGCGGTTGGCTCCGCGGTCCCTGCCAGACGCCTCGAGAACCTTTGCCACGATCCACTTGAATGGCCGGACCATGAGTCGCGCCTGACTGCGCAACCCTTTGTCGTGCCGTTCGCACTCTCACTAGCGGTGCTGTGCGCCGCTCCATGCCGGGGGTCAAGGGACCTGCGGCTCAAACCTGGTGGAGGCTTATGACCATGACGTCTCTGACGCTCAACAAGATTACCTCGCAACGCGGAATCTCCGTCGGCGAGGCAACCAAGAAGATTGCCGATCTCGGCTGGAATCCTTCCTACGTCCAGGAAGCGATGACGTTTCCGACGGACTACAAGATCAACAAGACGCCGCGCGACCCGATGAAGCAGGTCCTGCGGTCCTACTTCCCGATGCAGGAAGAGAAGGACAACCGGGTCTACGGCGCGCTGGATGCGGCGCTGCGCGGCGACATGTTCCGCAATGTGGAACCGCGCTGGGTCGAGTGGATGAAACTCTTTCTGGCGATCATTCCCTTCCCGGAAATTTCGGCTGCCCGCTCGATGGCGATGGTCGCCCGTATCGCCCCTGGCGAGGAACTCAGGACCGGCTTCACGATGCAGATGATCGACGAGTTCCGGCACTCGACGATCCAGATGAACCTGAAGAAATGGTACATGGAGAACTACATCGATCCGGCTGGCTTCGACATCACCGAGGAAGCCTTCGGCAAATGCTACGCCACGACTATCGGCCGGCAGTTCGCGGAAGGTTTCATCACCGGCGACACCATGACTGCCGCCTGCATGTACCTGACCGTGGTGGCCGAAACCGCCTTCACCAACACGCTCTTTGTCGCCATGCCTTCGGAAGCCGCCCGCAACGGCGACTATGCGCTGCCGACCGTCTTCCTGTCGGTGCAGTCGGACGAGAGCCGGCATATCGGTAATGGCCACTCACTGCTGATGGCGGCTCTCAAGGAGCCGGAAAATCATCTGCTGCTCGAGCGCGACCTGCGCTATGCCTTCTGGCAGAACCACGCGATCGTCGATGCGGCCATCGGCACCTTCATCGAATACGGCACCACCAACCGCGACAAGAACAAGGAGTCTTACGCGGAAATGTGGCACCGCTGGATCTATGAGGATTACTACCGCACCTACATGCTGCCGCTCGAGAAATACGGCATCAAGGTCCATCACGACGACGTCCAGGCGGCCTGGGAACGCATCACCAAGAAGAACTATGTCCACAAGGTCGGACAGTTCTTCGCGGTCGGCTGGCCGGTCAACTTCTGGCGCATCGAAGCCCAGACCGACAAGGACTTCGAGTGGTTCGAGCACAAATATCCGGGCTGGTACGCCGAATTCGGCGACTTCTGGAAATGGTACGCCAAGCTCAGCCACAAGGGCGAGAAGGTACTGCTGTTCAACAGCGACGTCGGCTACGTCTATCCACATCGCTGTTGGTCCTGCCTTGTTCCCTGCCTGATCCGCGAGGATATGGTGGTCGGCGAGATCGACGGCCAGTTGCACACCTTCGCCCACGAACTCGACAAGTGGACTGCCACCGTGGCGTTCGCCGACGAATATCAGGGCCGTCCGACACCCGCGATGGGCCGCTTCAGCGGCAAGCGCGAATGGGAGACGCTCTATGACGGCTGGGATCTGGCCGATGCCATCAAGGACCTGAACTTCGTCCGCTCCGACGGCAAGACGCTGGTCCCGCAGCCGCATATGCGTTTCGCCGACAAGGAGATGTGGACGCTGGACGACGTGCGAGGCAACAAGCTCGGGTCGCCGCTCAACGCGCTGCGTGCCATGTCACCCGCGGACCGTGAGAAGCACCTGGCGGAATACCGGGCCGGCTTCACGATCACCCCCTGCAACTGATCAGGCCAAAGGGGGGCGGGTTCGTCCCGCCCCTTCCTTTCACTGGAGGTCCGTATGTCGGAAACCCACACGGTCAGGCTCAGCCCGGTCGGCGTCGAATTTGATGTCGAAAATGGCGAAACGGTACTCAACGCCGCTTTCCGCCAGGGCATCACCCTGCCGCACGGCTGCAAGGAAGGGCAATGCTCGGCCTGCAAGAGCGTGTTGCTCGAAGGCGAAGTCGACATGCTGAAATACTCGACTTTCGCGCTGAACGACATGGAGAAGGAGAGCGGCCACGTCCTTTTGTGCCGCTGCATCGCCTACTCCGATCTGGAAGTCGAGCTTCTCAACTACGACGAGGAGATTTTGGCGAAAGCGATCGCCGTGAAGACGTTCAACGGCCGGATTGCTCTGATCGAGCACCTGACCCACGACATTCGCGGCATCGAGATCGAACTCGGCTCGCCGATAAAGTTCTGGGCGGGGCAATATGTCGACATCACGGTTACCACGGAAAAAGGGGAGACGATTACGCGCTCGTTCTCCATGGCAAATACGCCGGACCAAACCGAAAAACTCTGCTTCATCATCAAAAAATACCCTGAGGGAAAGTTCTCTGGAGAACTCGATTCCGGAGGAATCAAGGTTGGAGCCGAAGTCACCGTCGTCGGACCCTACGGAACCTGTTTCCGTCGGGAAGAACGGCAAGGACCCCTAGTCCTGGTCGGCGCCGGCTCGGGCATGTCGCCGATCTGGTCGATCCTCAACGACCATCTGAAGAGCGGCGAGAAACGTCCGGTCTATTTCTTCTACGGTGCCAGGACCCGCAACGACCTGTTCTATCTCGACAGGATCGCCGAGCTGGTCGGCCAGCATTCGGATGTCACTTTCATTCCCGTGCTGTCGCACGCGACTGATGACGCCGAATGGGAAGGCGAACGCGGTTTCGTACACCAGAGTGTCGATGCCAAGCTCAAGCAACTTGCGGTCGACGGGCAGGGCGATGTCCATGCCTGTGGCCCGCCACCGATGATTGATGCGCTTCAGCCGGTTTTATTCATGAACGGGTTCGAGACGGAGCGGATCTTCTTCGACAAGTTCACCACATCGACAGGTGCTACGCCGACCCACTGAGGGGACGGCCACGCAACTGCAACCACAACTGCAACAAGGGAGTGAAGACTATGCCAGCTATCTCGAGTTCAGTCGGATCCGGAGCCGCCGGCGCGGCGATCTTTGCCGATTCCGACAGCCGGAAGTACCGGTATTTCGACCCGAAGGGCCAGCGCGCCACGCACTACGAAGACATGACGGTCGACGTGCAGCCTGACCCGGAGCGTTACCTGATCCAGGACTGGATCATCTCCTTTGCCGACGGCAAGGGCGCTTATGTCAAGCAGAACACTGCTGCGCAGAGCTCCAACTGGCATGCCTTTCGCGCCCCCGATCAGGAATGGGAACGCACGCACTACCAGCGCCAGTCGAAAATCGAGACGATGGTGCAGAGCGTCATCAACAACGCCCGCAAGTCGGGGGCGCCCAAGACCTTCGACAAGGCCTGGGTCAAGATTCTGCAGACGCAGCTCGGCGCCTGGAAGCACTCCGAATTCGGGCTCGGCACCTCGCTGATGCAGGCGCAGCGTTACGGCTACACCCAGATGATCAACAACGCGACGCTGACCAACTCGTCCTACAAGCTGCGGCTTGCCCAGGACATCACGCTCTACCTTGCCGAGATCGGCATGGACCTTCCCGGCTGGGACGACGAACTTGGCAAGAAGGCCTGGCTCGAGGACAACAACTGGCAAGGTACCCGCGAGGCGGTCGAAACCATCATGGGCGCGACCGACTATCTCGAACAGTATTTCGCCATCAACATCGTCTTCGAGCCGCTGGTCGGGGAAGCATTCCGCTCAGGCTTCCTGATGCAGATCGCCGCCGCCAACCACGACTTCATAACGCCTGCGGTGATCTCGGCCGCCGAGGCCGACTACGAACGCAACCTCGCCAACACGATCGACCTCATGCACATGCTCGCCAACGACGAGAAGCACGGCGCGGCGAACAAGAAGCTCTTCCAGGGCTGGGTCGAGAAACACGGCGCGCTCGCCGACAAGGCAGCCACCGGCCTGCAGCCGATCTGGTCGATGCCGCATTCCAAGCCGGTCGCATTTGCGGATGTCCGTGCCAAATCCGAGGAACGGATTGGTCAGATACTCCGCGAACTTGGCCTCAAGCGCTGACACAGGGAGAAACCGTCATGTCAACTGCAGCACGCGACGCATCGCAATCCAACATCTTCAGGGCGATGAAGGACATCACCTTCGAACAGACGATTTCGCATCAGTGCGGCGTCACCATGAACGACTCGGTGGAAGCCAGGGCCATCGCTGAATTCATGGGCCTGAAGCCGAACGTGACCGTAACCTACCAACCGGCGATGATCCGGATCGACGGCACCGGCAAACTGATCTTCAAAATGGACGAGATCAGCGAATATCTCGGCCGCGAGATGACGGCGGAAACGTTCGAGGTCAACAGCTCGACCCACTACGGGCGGATGGTGCGCATCGACGACAACACCGTGATCCTGTTCGGCAACATGGACGAGATGTTCGAATACATCGAATAGCCAGCAAAAAATCAGGCGTGCCGGCTGGTTGCGGCACGCCGAACCGATCAACACGCATCTTGCGGAGGAAAGAATGTTTAGGACACCGGAAGGCAAGGATATTTTCGTGGTCGACGGCCACACCCATTTCTGGGACGGCAGCCCGGAAAACCAGAAGAATATTCACGGCAAGCAGTTTATCGATTGCTTCTACGCCTATCACACGGGGATGAGCCCCAAGGACCAGCTGTGGGAGAAGAGCAAGTTCGAGAAATACAGTGCCGACGATCTCTATCGCGACCTGTTCATCGACGGTCCAGATGACATGGCGATCGTCCAGTCGACCTATCTCAAGGACTTCTACAAGAACGGCTTCAACACGATCGAGCGCAACGCCGAGGTGGCCAAGCGTTATCCGGAGCGTTTCATCGTCAACGGCGCCTTCGATCCGCGGGACGGTGAGAAGGCGCTTGAGTACATCCATTTCCTCAAGGAGACCTACGACGTCAAGGGCGTGAAGATGTACACGGCCGAATGGAACGGCGCCTCCAAGGGCTGGAAGCTCACCGATCCCGATGCCTACAAATGCTTCGAACTCTGCGACAAGCTTGGCATCAGGAACATTCACGTCCACAAGGGCCCGACGATCCTGCCGCTCTCGAAGGATGCGTTCGACGTGCATGACGTCGATCATGCGGCGACGGATTTCCAGGGCCTCAACTGGATCATCGAGCATTGCGGCCTGCCGCGTCTTGACGATTTCTGCTGGATCGCGACCCAGGAAACCAACGTCTATGGCGGGCTTGCGGTAGCGCTGCCCTTCATCCATTCCCGCCCGCGCTATTTCGGCGAGGTCATCGCCGAACTGCTGTTCTGGATCGGGCCGGAGAAAATCCTGTTCGGTTCCGACTACGCGATCTGGACGCCACGCTGGCTGGTCGAGAAATTCTGGGCCTACCAGATCCCCGACGACATCGCCGCAGAACGCGGCGTGCAACTGACCGACGAGATCAAGGAGAAGATCCTCGGTCTTAATGCCGCGCGTCTCTACAACATCGACATCGCAGCCAAGAAGAAGGCGCTCGCCAGTTCGCCCTTCAGCATCGCGGCGGAGTAGGGGCCATGGCAACCGCCGCCAGCGTTTCCGGCAACCGCGAGAAGGAGCTCTGGCGGTGCCTTGGTGAGGTCAATGACCCCGAACTCGACGAACCGATTACCGAGATGGGCTTCGTCGAGCGAGCCGTGATGACGGGCGATGGCAGCGTGGAGATAGATTTCCGCCTGCCGACCTACTGGTGCTCGCCCAACTTCGCGTTCCTGATGCTGGACGGCGTCCGCAAGGCGCTCGACCAACTCTCATGGTCGCCGGCCTATCGCGTCAAGCTGCACGACCACATGTTCGCGGAAGAGGTCAATCGCGGCATGGCAGCCGGCAAGACATTCGGCGATATTTTCGCTGAACTTGCCGAGGATCAGGATCTCGGCGCCTTGCGCGAAACCTTCAGGATGAAGGCATTCAAGCGGCGCCAGGAGGCGGTTTTGCGGGGCCTTCGGCAGCATGGTCTGACGGATCGGGAAATCCTCGGCATGGACCTGCCGGCATACGACGTCGCGCGGCTCGAGGCGGGCGAAGCGGCCAAACAGAAGCCGAGATACCGGGCGGCTCTGATCGAGCGTTTTCCTGGCCGCCGGGCGGATGATCCTGTCTTCGTGACCTGGGAAGGGCAACGCATACAGACTGCCGCACTCGGCGCCCATCTCGCTGAACTGCGCGGTGTGCGCGTCAATATGGAGTTCAACGGCGCGCTTTGCCGTGGGCTCAAGCAGACCAGATACAAGGAACTTCATGTGGTCGACGGCGAACCGACACTGGTCGATTTCATCATGGATCGCGTGCCGGCACGAGCCGCGCCGACCGCCTGAAGTAGAGCCGAAAACAACGGCCTCCCTTGCACGAGGCCCCTAACCAACAACCCGCCCGTAAGGCGGAAGGAGGAATCATGCCCAAAATAATGCTTCACAACTCCGACGCCCGTCGTGCTCTCGCCCGTGGCGTCTTTCGGCTGGCCGCTGCCGTCGAGCCGACGCTCGGCCCCAAAGGCATGAACGCGATGATCGATCGGCCGATCGGCACGCCGATGGTGACCCGTGACGGCGTCAGCATCGCCTCCGAGATCGAATTGCACGACCGTTTCGAAAACATGGGCGCGCAGGTCGTTCGCGAAGTGTCGATGCAAACCAACGAGGTCGCCGGCGACGGTACCACGACTGCCATCGTGCTCGCCAACGCTCTCATCCAGGGCGGTGTGGAAGCGAATGAACGCGGCGTGAAATCCGTCGATCTGTGCAAGGGTATCGACCTTGCCGTGACAGCGGTGGTGGCGGCGCTCAAGGCTTCGGCCAAACCGGCTAAGGGCAACGGCATTCTCGCCTCGGTCGCCAACATTGCGGCGACCAATACCAAGCTTGGCGCACTGGTGGCGGAAGCCCACCAGCGGGTGGGGGCCGAAGGCGTCATCACCACGGACTTCAGCGTCACCACCGAGACCACGCTCGATGTGGTCGAGGGCATGTCCTTCGACCGCGGCTATCTCTCTCATCACATGGTGACTGACCAGGAGAAGATGGAGGCTGTTCTCGAACGGCCGTACATCCTGATGACCGATCTCAAGATCAAGCAGCCCGAGGCGCTGGATGCGGCTCGCCGCATTGCCGCCGAGGATGGTCGGCCGCTGCTGATCGTGTCCGAGGAAATGTCGCCGGAAGTCGTGGTAACGCTGCTCGGCAAGCAAGGACCTGGAAAATACCTCGTTGTCCATCCGCCGGAATATGGCCATTGGCGCAAGGCGATGATGGAGGATCTGGCGATCATCACCGGCGGCAAGGTGATCGCGCGCGACCTCGGCGGTCGGCTGGAGGACATCACCGCCGACGATCTCGGAACGGCTGACCGGGTGAAGACCAGTTCGTCCTACACCTCGATCATCCGCGGCGGCGGCGACCACGCGGCAATCGCGTCGCGTCGCGCTCAGGTGCAGCGGCAGTATGAAGCTTCGCCGCCGAATATCGATCAGGACAAGTTGCGCGAACGCCTGGCCAAGCTTTCTGGCGGCACCGCGATTCTCTATGCCGGCGGTGTCACGCCGGTCGAGCAAAAGCGAACCATTCAGCTCATCGAGGATTCGCTGAATGCGGTGCGCGCCGCATCCGAAGAGGGCGTGGTCGCCGGAGGTGGCTCGGCGCTTGCCCAGATCGCGCCGCTGCTCGACAAGGTGGCGGCAGACGTCGACGGCGATGTCGCCGAAGGCGTGCGCCTGGTGCGATCGGTGCTGTCGCGGCCGCTCTGGCGCATAGCCGTCAATGCCGGCGCCGATCCCGAAGCGGTCGTGGCGGAAGTCACGCGCATCAACGGCGGCTACGGCTACAACGCGTCTGCCGGCAGCTACCAGAACATGTTCGAGGCAGGGATCATTGATCCGGTCCGCGTCACCTACACAGCACTCGCCAACGCAGCTTCGGTGGCGACGCTGATCCTGACCACCGAAACGCTGATCGGCCATCTCGCCGAGGACGAGGACCCGACGGCCGGACCGGCTCGCGGTGGCGGCTCTGAAAAGCTCGGCCGCGCCTGAAGCAATCCGAACAATCTCGACGTTGAAAGGATACGACGATGAAAGCTGCCAGACTTTACGAATACGACCCGCATATGAACGTCCAGCTCAGGGTCGAGGAGGTCAAGGCGCCGACCATTACCGCTCCCGACGAGGTCATAGTGCGGGTAGGTGCTGCCGGCCTCTGCCGAACCGACCTCCACATCATCGAGGGTGTGTGGAAGCCGACCATGGATCCAGAGGGGACGCTGCTGCCTTACATCATGGGCCATGAAAATGCAGGCTGGGTCGAGGAGGTCGGCAGCGGCGTCAGGTCGGTCAAGCGCGGTGACGCCGTGATCTGCCACCCCTTCCGCTCGTGCGGCATCTGCCTCAACTGCCGCCACGGCGAGGATATGTACTGCGATAACGGCCAATTTCCGGGCCTCGGCATGAACGGCGGTTTCGCGGAGTATTTCATCACCAGCGAGCGTTCGTTGATCAAGCTGAACGCCAACGTCACGCCGATCGAGGTGGCGCCGCTTGCCGACGCCGGCATCACCGCTTATCGCGCCGCCAAGCGCGCCGCCAAACTGCTGCGACCAGGGAGCTATTGTGTGCTGCTCGGCATAGGCGGGCTCGGCCACATCGCGCTGCAATCGCTGCACGCGATCTCGGGCTGCCGCATCATCGCCGTCGATCGCGAGCCGGCAGCACAGGTGCTGGCCAAGGATCTCGGCGCCGACTTCGTCCTCGATGGCGGGCCGAACGTCATCGAGGAGGTCAGCCAGATCACCGGCGGAGGCGCCCATGTGGTCATCGATTTCGTCGGCGAGCTCGGCGTCGAAAACATCTGCTGGAAGATGGTGCGCAAGGGCGGGCAACTGTTCGTCGTCGGCTATGGCGGCAATATCAATGTGCCGACCGCCCATCTCGTCATCGAGGAGATCAACATCGGCGGCAGCCTGGTCGGCAATTTCACCGAGCTTGTCGAACTGATGGAGCTCAACGCCGACGGCAAGGTGAAGATGCACTACACCGAATACAACCTTGCCAGCATCAACACTGCGCTCGACGATTTCAAGAACCGCCGGTTCACCGGCCGCGGCGTCATCGTGCCCTGAAATATATGGGCCGGATTTCGCGCGGTCGGGTGCGGTGTCCGGTCACATCTAGAGGGAGAGAAAGGGTCCGGGCGGCATCACCAAGATCGGCGCGGCTGTGGCAATTTCGCTGACCATTGGCATGACTTTCCCCAGCCAGTGGCGCGAATGCCGCTCGGCGCTTTTGTGCCGGTGACGGGTTCTGATCCTAGAGGAAACCGCGGCGGATGCCGTATTGGTCGAGTTTGCGATAGAGTGTCGGCCGGGAAATACCGAGCCGCCGCGCGACCCGACTGAGATTGCCGCCCTCGGCCGCCAATGCGTTCTTCATCGCCTGGCGTTCCGCCTCGACGAGTGTGCCTCCAGGCGACTCGGCCGACAGGGTCTTGCCATCATCGGACGTGGCGCTGGGCGCCGCGATTTCACCGGGGAGATCGTGGAGCCCGATATCTCGGCCCCGCGCCAGGACATGCAACCGCCCGATGAGGTTCCTCAGTTCGCGTACATTGCCCGGCCATTGATAGGCGAGCAGGGCATCGAGCGCTTCTTGGGAAAATTCCAGCGGGTCCTCGCCCGCTGCGGTGGCGATCTGCCGGTTGAAATGTTCGACCAGCAGCAGCACATCCTCGCCACGCTCGCGCAGCGGTGGAACAGTGATCGAAACCGCGCCAATTCGATAGTAGAGATCGCGGCGGAATCGGCCTGTGGCAATTTCCTGCTTGAGATCGCGATTGGTCGAGGCGACCAGGCGCACGTCCACCGGGCGGCCCCGGCTGTCGCCAATGCGGTTGACCACGCGCTCTTCCAGGACACGCAGCAGAAACGGCTGGATCTCGAGCGGCAATTCGCCGATCTCGTCGAGACTGAGGACGCCGCCATGGGCGAGCTCGAAAACCCCCGGTTTGCCTTCACGCGAGGCGCCGGTAAAGGCGCCGGCGACATGGCCGAACAACTCGCTGCCGAACAGGTCCCTGGTGATCGCCCCGCAATTCATGGCGATGAACGGATCGTTCGCCGTGCGCCGGCCGCCGGCATGGACAAGCCGCGCAAACAGCTCTTTCCCGACCCCTGTTTCACCCTCGACCAACAGCGATGTTACGCTGCTCGACCGGGCGACGCGGCGGGCGACGTCGATGGCGGCATGCAGCGCTTCGCTTTCGCCGACGATCATGGCGACAGCATCCTGAAGATGCTTGTTCACTTCCCGGTGGACCACCGCCGCACTGGAGACTGCCGGCACGGAGGGGAACACCAGCGCCGCGCCGCGGAGGTCGCCATCGAGCTTGAGCGGGGTGATATGGCAGGATCGCAGATGGGCCGGCAGCGCCCTGGCAAGGTCGGCTTCGGAGCCGGAGGACGGAAGGTTCATCAGCCAGCGGCCACGGCCTGGCTCCATCGGGCCGTCCATCATCTCAGTGGCCTCGCCATCAGGCACATTGTTGCAGAAGATGGCACGACCGCGGTGGTCGACGATTACCAGCCCGTCCTTTCGGCGGTAGCCGGGAGCCGATGAAATGAAAGCTTCGAGCAGGCGCGTGCGCTGTTCCTGCTGCTGTTCGGCCAATGCCTTTTCGATCTGCCGGGCTGTCGCGGCGACGAGCGCGGTGTTGTGCGGCCTGAAGATCGGCGAATAGCCTGACAGGTCGACCACACCGATGATCTTGCCGTCCAGCGGGTCGCGAATCGGCGCGCCGGCGCAGGTCCAGGATTTGATGCCGGCACAGAAATGCTCGGCCGCATGCACGAAAGTCGGCTCGCCGGTCCACAGCGCCGTACCGATGCCGTTCGTCCCGACGGCATCCTCGTTCCATTTGCCGCCGATGGCCAAGTGGATATCCATGCCGTCATGCAGCGTCTTCTTGTCGCCGATGGCGTCGATCAGCACGCCGTCGCTGTCGGCCAGAACCAGCATCGCGCCGGTCCCGTCCAGTAACTGGCCAAGCGATGCGAACGACCGCCGCGCCGCCGAAAGCAGTTCTGCATTGGCCCGGGTAAGATATTCGATTTCGTCGCGATCACTGCTCAGCGGCGCTTCAATGCCTTGAGCGTTGATGCCGCCGGTGGCACTGCGATACCAGGAATCGTGAATGAGGGAGCGGACGTGGCTTGGGTGGACAGCATCGCCGGCGCATTTGGGCTCGTCAGCCAGGAAACTTTCCCAGGCGCGCATGGTGGCATGCTCGTCATAGTCGATGTTGCTCAGAGCCATTTGGCCGGTGGTCAGCGACCTACGCGCCGGAAGGGCATCGATCTTCATCTGATTGGGGGCTATCTCGCGTTTCATTCAGTCATCACAGAACCTTTGTTTCATTCAGTCATCACAAAACCTTTGAGGCATGCCATTTCTGTATGCTGTCGCGTTCGTAGGCTGCCGCGAGTTGGACGTGAAGAAGCACGCCCAGGCGTTAGCCTGATCAGTTGATGCCGAGTTTCGCGCCGATGTCGAAGGCAAGCTGTTCTTCGGTATAGGTGGCAGCGAGGCGGGATCCGTCCATGTCGGCAAGCGCCTCGGCAACGATTTCGTCGACCGGAGAGAAGAAGCCATTCTGCTTTGTAGCCAGCACGAAGACCTGGTCGCCGCCGCGGTCGCGGATATCGCCGATGTGATGAAGTTGACGGCCGGTGTTCCGATCCTTCGAAATGACGCGGCCGTTCATGGTGACTTGGATGGACGGCTTGGCCTCGGCAACCGGTGCCGCGCCGCCACCGACATGGATGATCAGGCCTTCCGCCTTTGGTTGCTGTCGTGGCTTCCTGGAAGCTGAATAGCCGCCACCGCTGATCTGGTCGGCAAGGCGGACGATGGTCGAGCGGTTCTGCTCGATCAGTCTTTTGACGTGTGCGTCCTCGCGCCGCGGGCCATCCCGCTTGGAGATAATCTCGACCATGAATCCTCCCAGATTCGCTCCGCGTCGCCGTTTCTACGGCTCAATTCTTCTTTTGCGGTGAACCCTACACCGCCTCGGCGAAGTTCGCCATTCATATCAAGATAGCGCCAAAATTTGCTTTGCTGGTAGCAGGCGGCTGCTACACGGGATTTCCGATAACCGGAACGCCCGCTTGCTCAGATGCACGCCCGCTGCCATGCCGGCCTCGGCATGCGGCTTGACTTCATTGAGGCGACGGTGAAAGGCGAGAGGCTCGACTTGCGACGGACTATCTGCTCGCCAGCGTCGCTACAAGATCGCTGAAGCGTTCGCCCTGGATGCTGACATGCTGCCGCAGGAGCGTGCGCGCCTGCTCCGCGTCGCCGGCGAGGATTGCTTCCACGATCGCGCCATGCTCGGCGAACGACGTGGCAACGCGGTTGCGCACGCGCAGTTGGAGACGCCTGTAGGGCTGCAGACGGCGGTGCAGTGCGACGCACTGCTCGGCCAGAAAACCGCTGTGGCTGGCAGTGTAGATAGCTTTGTGAAAGCGTTCGTTATCGTAATAATAGGCGTCGCTGTCGCCGGCCGAAGACGAACGCTCGCAATCTGCATGCGCGGCCAGGATGGTTGTGCGATCGGCATCGGTGAACCGTCGCGCGGCCAGCGAACCGGCCAAGCCTTCAAGTTCCGCCATCACCTCGAACATTTCGAAAATGCGGTGCGGTCCCGGATCGATCACCACGGCACCCCGGCGCGGCCGGATCTCCACCAGCCCGATTGCGTTCAACTGCATCAGCGCCTCGCGCACCGGCGTCCTCGACACGCCGAAGCGTGTTGCCAATTGCACCTCGTCCAGTCGTGCACCGGGGGCGAAGTCGTTCGAGATTATGCCGTTTTCAATCTCGTCACGTAGGCGCTGAACGACATTCTCCGACATTTTCTGGGCCTTCCAATGCAGCATGATAAATCTTGTATGCAAGAACATTGACTTTGCGTACAATAACGTTTAAGAACAATACCACAAAAGGCAAGTCGCACACAAATGGGTGGACGCATCCGAGCACCCGGCACGCGTCGAGGCCGCGCGGCGGGTCTGCTTGCGCCGATTTCGATTTTTTTGCCAGGAGGGACTCCGACATGGCAGGCATCTCGTTCTTTAGCGATATGGTGCAAAGCATTACCGATCGCGGCCGCAGGCTGGTTGCGGCAGGGGCGCGCAGCGAACCGGTCCAAGCCGAGACGAATATCGAAACACTCTGCGACATGCTGCTGTCCAGCCGGGGCGAGGCCTCGGGCATGGCATTGGCCGCCGAGGTCCTTCAGCGCTGGGCCCAACTGGACGCGGCCGGTCAGCAAGACTTCGCGCGTATGCTGCACGAACAGTTCGGCCCAGACATCGCCAAGCTTGACAAAGCCATCGAGCGCTACCGCAGCGACAGGAGCTCGGACGCCGTCATCGAACTGCACCAGGCCGCCGAGCCGCGTCGCCAGGAACTGGTGCGCAGACTGAACCTGGCCCCCAAAGGCACGGCAAGGCTGGTGGAGATGCGCGAACGCCTATTAGCCATGAAGGATGCGACGGAACCGTTTCGCGCTGTCGATGCCGACTTCGCCCACCTGTTCGGCTCATGGTTCAACCGCGGTTTTCTGACCCTGCGTCCGATCGACTGGTCCACGCCAGCTGACATCCTGGAGAAGATCATCAAATACGAGGCGGTGCATGAAATCGCCGGCTGGGAGGAGCTGCGGCGGAGGCTAGCTCCAGCCGACCGCAGATGCTTTGCGTTCTTCCACCCGCGTCTCGCAGACGATCCGCTGATCTTCGTCGAGGTTGCGCTGACCAGGGCGATTCCCTCTGCCATCGCTGATGTGCTCGATGTAAACCGTTCGCCGATCACGGCCCAGGACGCCACCACCGCTGTCTTCTATTCTATCTCCAACTGCCAGGACGGACTGCGTGGCATCTCTTTCGGGAATTTTCTGATCAAGCAGGTGGTGGAGGATTTGCGCCGCGACCTGCCCGGCTTGAAGACCTTCGTGACGCTGTCGCCGGTTCCGGGTTTCGCTGGCTGGCTGGCAAGACTGCGCAAGGCGGCCGATGCCAGCCTCGATGATCGGACCCTCAAGACGCTCGAGCTGCTGGACGATCCGGGCTGGGCGGACAATCCGCAGAAGGCACAGGCCGTTGAAGCGGTGCTTCTCCCGCTCGCCGCACGCTATTTCATTAGGGAACGAGCCACCGGCAGACGGCCGGTCGATCCTGTGGCGCGTTTTCATTTGGGCAACGGCGCTCGCCTTGAACGGCTGAACTTCCTCGCCGATCGCTCCGCCAAGGCGATGCGGCAGTCCCACGGCTTGATGGTCAACTACTTTTACAAGTTGGACGACATCGAGGCGAACCACGAAGCCTTGGCGCAGCATGGCGAAATAGCCGCTTCGCCGGAGGTAAGAAAACTGGCGGCAACCGCTTCGACCGACACCGATATCGCGGCCCCGGTTCATCGACGCCGCACCGAAATGCAGAAAACCTAATAAGCAGATTGGGAGGAGTTCAATGAGCAATCATCTGTTCGACGCCATGCGAGCATCCGCTAAGTCAGGCGAGTCGATTTTCATCGAGACTATTGATGGTCAGCGTTGGACCTATGCAGATGCGCTGCGGCTCTCCGGACAGATCGCCAGCGCAATTGATGTGCTCGGCGTTCGCCCGGGCGACCGCGTCGCGGTCCAGGTGGACAAGAGCCCGCAGGCTCTGATGCTCTATCTCGCATGCGTGCGCTGCGGGGCGATCTATCTGCCGCTGAATACCGCCTATACGCTGGCTGAACTCGACTATTTTATCGGTGACGCCGAACCGCGGCTCGTCATCGTCTCCTCGAAGTCGCGAACTGATGTCGAGACGATCGCGCACGGCTACGGCGCGATTGTCGAAACGCTCGATGCGGACGGCGCCGGGTCGCTCATGGAGTTGGCCCGGGACGAGTCTGACGATTTTCTCGACGCGGCGCGCGCGCCTGACGATCTCGCCGCGATCCTGTACACATCTGGAACCACCGGCCGTTCCAAGGGCGCAATGCTGACGCACGACAACCTTTTGTCCAATGCAATAGCACTGCGCGAATGGTGGCAGGCGACGGCAGCCGACCGGCTGATCCACGCGCTGCCGATTTTTCACACGCATGGGCTCTTCGTGGCGACCAATGTAACACTCATCGCCGGCGCCTCGATGTTTCTGCTGCCAAAGTTCGATCCGGAGGAAATCCTTTCTCTGATGCCGCGGGCGACGCTGATGATGGGCGTGCCGACCTTCTATGTCCGGTTGCTGCAGCATGAGGGCCTGAACCGGGAGACGGTCGCCAACATCAGGCTGTTCATCTCCGGCTCGGCGCCGTTGCTCGCTGAAACGCACGCCGCATTCGAGCAGCGCACCGGTCACGCCATTCTCGAACGCTACGGCATGACCGAAACCAACATGAACACCTCAAACCCCTATGACGGCGAGCGAAGGGCAGGGACAGTAGGTTTCCCACTCCCGGGCGTGTCGGTGAGGGTCACCGATCCGGCCACCGGCGAGACGCTCGGACCAGGCAAAACCGGCATGATCGAGATCAAGGGCCCGAACGTTTTCCGGGGTTATTGGCGGATGCCTGAAAAGACCGCGGCGGAGTTCACCAAGGACGGCTATTTCATCAGCGGCGACCTCGGCAAGATCGATGAGGCGGGCTATCTCCACATCGTCGGCCGCGACAAGGACCTGGTGATCTCCGGCGGCTACAACATCTACCCGAAGGAAGTCGAGGGTGAGATCGATCAACTCGACGGCGTCGCCGAGAGTGCGGTCGTCGGCATTGCACATCCGGATTTCGGCGAGGGGGTGACGGCCATCGTGGTGCTCAAGCCCGGTGCCACAATGGACGAAAAGGCCGTGCTGAACGCGCTGCGCGACCGCCTCGCGCGCTACAAGCAGCCGAAACGGGTGATCTTCGCCGAGGACCTTCCGCGCAACACCATGGGAAAGGTGCAGAAGAACCTTCTGCGCGACCGGTTCAGCAACCTTTACATGCCCGCCTCCTAGAGCATGATGCCGAAAAGTGTGAAGCGGTTTTCGGACGACATCATGCTCTATCTCTTTGATTTAGAGCCGGATTCAGATTTCAGGTCGACTCCTGAAATCATCCGGCTCTAGGAGGCGCTGACGACCCTGCGTTGGTGCTTGGGAGCGAGACCAACGCAGGCTGATCTACCACCGATGGAAATGAGAACGGGCGCCTGAAGGCGTTTCCCGAGGGAGGAAGCTATGAACATCCAGATTCTGTCGATTGCGCTGCTGATCGGCATGTTCGTGATCGCCACCATGCAGCCGATCAATATGGGCGCGCTCGCCTTCGCATGCGCCTTTCTGGTCGGCTCGCTCGTCATGGCGATGAAGCCGGCGGAAATATTTGCTGGCTTCCCGAGCGACCTCTTCCTGACATTGGTCGGCATTACCTACCTGTTCGCCATCGCCCAGATCAACGGTACTATCGATTGGCTGGTCGAGGGCGCGGTCAAACTGGTGCGCGGACATGTGGCGTGGATTCCCTGGGTCATGTTCCTGGTCGCGGCCGTCATCACCGGCTTCGGTGCGCTTGGACCTGCGGCGGTCGCCATCCTGGCCCCGGTGGCGCTGGGTTTTGCGTTCCAGTACCGCATCAATCCGGTCATGATGGGATTGATGGTTATTCACGGTGCACAGGCGGGCGGCTTTTCGCCGATCAGCGTCTATGGCGGCATTACCAACCAGATCGTCGAAAAGGCGGGGTTGCCGTTCGCGCCGACATCACTGTTTCTCTCCAGCTTCTTCTTCAATCTGGCCATCGCCGTCCTCGTATTCTTCGTCTTCGGCGGCTCGAAGGTGCTGCGTAAGTATTCGGTCGCGTCGGGACCGCTGCCTGACCTCCACCCCGAAGGCGTCACGCAGTCAATCGTCGGCCACGGCGGCACGCCGGCTACTCCGATCAGCCATCACGTCTTTGAGGAGCAGACAAAAAATGTGTCGGCGCTTTCCGGCCTGACTACGGAAAGGCTGACGACATTAGTCGGCCTAACCGCGCTCGCGGTCGGCGCACTTGTCTTCAAGTTCAATGTCGGCCTGGTGGCGATCACTGTCGCGGTCGCGCTCGCGCTCCTCTCGCCAAAGACCCAAAAGGCAGCGATCGACAAGGTCAGCTGGTCGACGGTGCTCCTGATCGCTGGCATCATCACCTATGTCGGCGTCATGGAGAAGATCGGCACGATCGACTACGTCGCCCAAGGCATTTCAAGCCTGGGCATGCCGCTGCTGGTTGCACTCCTCCTCTGCTTCACCGGCGCCATTGTATCGGCATTCGCCTCGTCCACGGCATTGCTGGGAGCCATCATTCCACTGGCCGTGCCCTTCCTCCTGCAGGGACAGATCAGTGCCATAGGTGTGGTTGCGGCGATCGCGATCTCCACCACCATCGTCGACACCAGCCCGTTTTCGACCAACGGTGCGCTGGTCGTCGCCAATGCCCGGGAAGCAGAGCGCGAGGGCGTGCTGAAGACGTTGCTGATCTACAGCGCGCTTATCGCCATCATCGGCCCTGTCATCGCCTGGCTGGTTTTCGTGGTCCCCGGTTTGGTTTGAACGGTCGGCCAATCAGTCTGGCCGCTCCGGTGCAATTTGACCGGCGGCCAGGCTTGACCTGAAATGATCTGATCGGCGTCAACAAGAAAAAAGGCGGCGCAGGCGGAGCTGATTGCCTATCAAGGCAGTCGTTTGGCCGATAGCGCCGCCCGCCCTGCCTGGCGGGCTGTCGCTGCTCATGCGGCGGGTGAGGGCGCGTAGCGGCTGCCCAGCGAATAGCGGCTGCCGACATAGGTGAGCTTGTTGACGGTGGCGACCGCCGCGCCCGACCAGGTCCGCCGATGCAGGAGCAGGCATGGGTCGCCGGGTCGGATCTTCAAATGGCGGGCCGCCATCTCTTCTGCGGCGACGGCCGAGATCACATGCTCCACTTCCGTCAGCGGCGTCGCCCGCTGCAGGTAGTCGTAAGTGGTGGTCGCCACGAAATCTTGCCGATGGTAGTCCGGTGCGAGCGCCGGATTGACAAAGCGTTCCTCGAGTTGGACGGGCACATCGTCTTCGAAATGCACGATGATCGAATGGGCGACCGGTCTGCGGCGCGTGAACTCGAAGGCGACGACGAGGTCCAGCGCCGGGTTGCGAATCTTCTCGAGGACGATGACCTCGGCCCTGTGGCGTGCGCCGCGCGCGGCGATCTCGCCGGCGATGTTCCTGATTTCGATGAGGGCCGATTGCGGTTTCGGCGGCGCCACAAAGGTGCCTACGCCCTGGATACGCAGCAGGTGGCCTTCCGAGGTCAGTTCCCTCAGCGCCCGGTGCACCGTCATCCTCGAGACGCCGAGCGTGCTGACCAGCTCGTTTTCGGAAGGCAGCCTGCGGTCCTTCGGCCAGTTGCCACTGCCGATATTGCCAAGCACGTAGTCCTTGACCTTTTCGTAGAGCGGCCCGGCGGTTTCGGTAAGCCTGATCATCGTCCGCTCTCCATCCGGACGATGGTCTTCAACCCGCCGCTCACGCCGGCGATCAGGCGCTGGTAAGCGGCGGGAATTTCGCCGATCGCGATCTCGTCGGACACGAAGCGCGACAGCGCGGGCGCGAGATCGCCCAGCATCGAGACGGCCGGCGCAAGCTCGTCGGCGAAGGCGTGGCAGCCGACAAGCGCGATCTCGCGCTCGACCAGCAAGTTGGGGTCGAGGTCGAGGCGGCCATGCGAAATGCCGACCAGCGCCAGCGTGCCGCCGCCGGCCAAAACATCGAGCAGCCGCGCCATCACCGCCACGCTGCCCGTCGCGTCGATGGCATGGCGCAGATTGGGGGCATGGCGCAGATTGGGATCACAGGGCAGGGCGTCCAGGTCGACGACGGTCGCGCCGCTCACCTTGGCCACAAGCTCCGCACGCGCCGTATTGCGGTCGGCGACGAGGACCTGTCTCTCGCCTGGCCGCGACAGGAGCAGCGCAGCCAATCCGCCGATCGGGCCGCAACCAGCGATAAGCACCGGCGCTGCGGCCGGCGCCGCCAGCCGCCGCACCGCGTGCAGGGCGACCGCCAGCGGCTCCGCCATGGCGGCGATCGCGGGATCGAGCGTGGGCTCGTGGCGCACAAGCAGCCGCGCCGGCAGCTGCGTCTCTTCCGCGAAGCCGCCGTCGCAGATCTCGCCTACAAAGCCCAGTCTGGCACAGACATTATGCCGGCCGGCCAGGCAGGCAGGACACTCGCCGCACCAGAAGCGCGAATCGGCCACGACCCGGTCTCCGAGCGCAAACTGGGACACGCCGGCCCCCACGGCAGTCACTTCGCCAGCGAACTCATGTCCAACGACGCTCGGCGCGCGGCTGATCCACTGACCGGTGCGGAAGTTGTGGAGGTCGGAGCCGCAAATGCCGGCGGCCGTCACCTTGAGCCGCACCCAGCCAGGCGCTGGTTCGCCGGGAGATGGCACGTCCTCAACCCGCAAATCGCCCGCCGCATGGAGTCTGGCCGCCTTCATCATCCGCTACCGCGCCAGATATCGGTCGCGCACGTCGGAGACGGCGTGTTCATGCGAGGAGAAGCCTTCATAGCGGGCAAGTGTGCGGGCATGGCGCGCGAATTCCGGATAGGCCGCTTCCGTCACGTAGCCGATCGAAGAGCGCTTGACGAAATCCGTGACCGAGAGCGGTCCACAGGTACGCGCCCAGCGACTGGTCGGCAGCACGGCGTTGGGGCCCAGCCCGAAATTGCCGATCGAGACCGGCGTGTGCGGTCCCATCAGGATCTCTGCAGCTTCGGTGATGTGGCCAAGGTGCGCGAAGGGGTCGGTGGAGAGGATCTCCAGGTGCTCCGGTGCGTAGTCGTTGATGAAGCGGTAGCTCTCCTCGATCGAGGCCGTCAGCACAATGCCGCCACAGGCGCCGGTCAGGACCGCGGTGGAGAACGCGACCCGTTGCTCGGTCATGCGCGCCCAGTGCTCCGGCAGCGCGGCCAGTGCCTCCTCCGCCACGCGGCGGCTGTGGGTCACCAGATAGGCAGACGAGTCCGGTCCGTGCTCCGCCTCGATGAGGAGGTCGAGCGCGGCCAGCCCGCCATGCACGCTGTCGTCGGCGAGGATGATCGCTTCAGACGGGCCGGCGGGAAGGCCAGGATCGATGACGCCGGCAAGCAGCCGCTTGGCCGCAACCACCCAGGGGCTGCCTGGACCGACAATCTTGAGCGCGGCCGTGATCGTCTCTGTGCCGTAGGCGACCGCGGCGACCGCCTGCGCGCCGCCGCATTTGTAGACCGTTTCGACGCCGGCGAGGCGCGCCGCAACCAGCGTCGCTGCGTCCACCGAACCATCGGGCGCCGGCGGCGTGACGATGGCAAGCTCCGGAACGCCCGCCACCACTGCGGGCACTGCGGTCATCATCGTCACCGAAGGGAACGCCCCTTTGCCGCGCGGGACATAGAGCGCCACCGAGCGGATCGGCGTGAAGCGGTCGCCGGCAAAGGCGCCGGGCCGCATTTCCTTGAGCCACATCGCTTCCGGTTTCTGCTCTTCGTGGAAATGCCGGATGTTGTCGATGCCGAAGCGAATGGCGGCGATCACGTCCTCGTCGACCATGCCGAAGGCGGCGTCGAACTCGGCGGGGCTGACCTTCAGTCGCGTGGCATCGAGATCTGCCTTGTCAAAGTCGCGGGCGAAGCGAACGAGCGCGGCGTCGCCTTCTGTTCGGACCGCCTCGATGATCGGCGCGGCCTTCTCCATAAAGCCAGAGAGATCGGTCTCTGAGCGCCGCATCAATGCCGAACGAGCGGCGGCGTCGAGTTGTCTCAAATCGTGGAATGATACGTTTGGCATAGGATTTCCTTTGCGGCCCGACGAGCCGGCTTTCCTCATTTCGATTTCAGGAAGATGTCGAGCCCGACCAGCCTGTCGAGCAGGAAAACGGCGACAGCCGAGCAGGCGATGAAGACCACGGAGATCGCGGCGAGATCCGGCGTGATGATCGAGCGGATGGAGTTGTAGATGAGCACCGGCAGCGTCACGATGCGGGCATCGACGAGCAGCAGGCTGACCAGGAACTCGTTGAGCGCCAGGATGAACATCAGCAGCGAGCCGGTGATCACCCCTGGCATGACCGCCGGCAAGGTGACGGAGAAGAACACCTGGAGCGGCGGCGCGCCGCAATTGGCGGCGGCCAGTTCAAGATCCGGGTCAAGCCCGGTGGCGCTCGCCGTGACCGCCCAGATCATGAAGGGCAGGTTGATGACGCAGCAGGCGATGCCGACCGGCCAGAGCTGGCCGAGAATGCCGGCGTTGCCGAAGATCAGCATGAGGCCGATGCCCGATCCGATCAGCGGGATGGTGAATGGCAGCAGCAGGTAGATCTGGATCGTCTTCTCAAAACGCACCGCATATTTCGCCAGCGCGATGCCCGCCAGCGTGCCCACTGGAATGGCAACGATCGTACAGACCGTCGCGACCTGGAGCGTGCGCAGGAAAGCATTGCGCAGGTCGGAGGCCTGCGAAATGCGCGCGTACCACCGCAGCGACAGTCCATCCGGCGGAAACGTAATGATGTTGCCGCCGGTAAACGAAGCGCCGAGCACAACGATCGTCGGCGCCGAAAGCGTCACCAGGGCGATCGTCACCAGGGTCCACAGGACAATCGATTTGCTGCGCGAGCCGCTCACGCCCGCGACCTCCCCATGGCGAGCGTTCCGGCTCCAAACAGCGCGAACACCAAGCCGACAAGGATTGACCCGAGCGCGACCAGCATAAGCGCCAGCATCGCGCCGAGACCCTGGTCGGAGGTGCGGAAGAACTGGTCGTAGATGGCGTTGGCGATGAAATCCTGCGAGCCGCCGCCAAGGATCGCAGGGACTGCGAAATCGGTGAGCGAAAGCGTCAGCACCACCACGCCGGCGCCGACGAAGCCTGGACGAGCGAGTGGCAGCACGACGTGGATGAACGTGCGAACCCAGTTCGCGCCGAGCGATCCAGCGGCTGCCTCCAGCTCTTCGGGAATCGCGGTGAGCGCCGGCGCCAGCATCAGTACGGCAAACGGCAGCATGTACTGGACGAGGCCGAACAGCACGGCGGGATAGTTATAGATGAGCCGCATCGGGGCCACCCCGACAAGGCCGAGCGCCTCGTTCACCATGCCCTGGTTGCCGAGGATGATCAGCCAGCCATAGGCACGCACCACCTGGCCGATGAAGAACGGCAGGAACAACGCGATCAGCAGGAATTTGCGCAATCCTGGCGAACGCGTGCGCACCATCAGATAGGCGTAGGGAAAGGCGAAGACCAGCGTCACCGCGGTGACGATCAGGGCGGCAACGAGGCTGCGCTGCGCGACGACCAGGAACAGTGGCTCAATCAGCGCGCGGCGGAAATTGGCGATGGAATAGTCGTCGGAGAACTGGAAGGTGGTGGTGTCGAGCGTGCGCAGGCTGGCATCCGCGATCTGGATGAGACCAAGCACGAGCAGCCCGACAAGCAGCACCGCCGGAAGCAGCATCAGATAGGGCGTTGCGCGCCTGAACCGCGCCGGCCAGACAGCGGCGGCAACGCCTTCCAGCACATCCATGATGCGCCATGTCAGGGGATAGGCTGTCCTGGCTGCCCGCATGAAAACCCGTATCCGACGTCGTGAAGGAGCCGGTGCCGCACGAGCGCAGCACCGGCCGACCGGCGTCAGCCCTGCATGATCGCCTTGAACTTGGAAAACCACTCGCTCTCGTTCTCGACCTGGATCTTCGACGAGATGCGGATAAGGCGCTGGAAATCCGCTTCAGTGGTCGGATAGGACGGATCGCCCACCAGATCCTTGGGCGGCGTGAGGCCCGGCACCACGCCCGGCAAGCCAAGCCCGTCCAGCCAGATCTGCTGGGCTTCCTTGGTCAAGGCGTGATTGATGAACTGCTTGGCCCAGTAGAGTTCGTTTTCCGGCAGGCCCTTGGGGATCCACAGACCGTCAGTGTCAAATTTTGCACCCTCTTCCGGCACCACCCATTCGATTTTGACGCCGTTCTTGCGCGCCTCCCGGGCGTTGGTCGAGATGGTGCAGGCGGCGTCGATCTCGCCGTTCTGGAACCAGGTGGTGAAGTCGGGATCTTCGCCGAGCAGCGGCTGCTGTGCCTTCATCTTGGTGATGAAATCCCATGCCGGCTGCATGTTGCCGGGAATGTCCTCCAGCTTGCCACCACCGGCGACCTGGGCGGGGAAATGGAAGCCGATGCCGTCATTGTAGAAGGCAAGCCGACCCTTGAACTTCGGGTCGAGCAGATCTTTCCAGGACTTGGGCGGTCCATCCGGGAATGCCGCAGGCCGATAGGCAAGCACATAGACATAACCGTAGGTATTGACGATCGGGAAGCCTTCCAGGCCGGCCGGCTTGGCAAGGTCCGTCACATTGGCGAGGTTCGGCAGGTCGGAGAGGTCTTCCGTCACGCCGCGCAGTGCCGATTTCGTGGCATTGGTGGTGGTGTCCCAGTTGATATGGATCGGCGGGACGCGTTTCTGCGCCACGGCCGCCCAGACCTTGGGCTGAATCTCGTTGTCTTCGGTCAGGTCGTGACGGACAGCAATCCCCGTCATCTTGGTGAAGCTGTCGGACACCCCGGCCTTCAGGCTATCCACCCAGCTGCCGCCCCAGGCGCGCACGATGATCTCCGCCGGCTTTTCCGGTTCCTGCGCATAGGCGCCGCGCAGGCCGAGCGCTGAGGCGCCGCCGAGCGCAGCGGTGGCCTGAAGGAAGGTTCTGCGGGAAAGATGGGATAATGTCGGCTTAAAGCGCTTCATCTGCATTCTCCTCTGGGTTTGACCGGTCTCCGGTTCTATCGAAAAACAAGCATGTCCCTGGCATTCCACCCCAGGAACACGCTTTCGCCTATGTCGAACTGCGTGTGCGCGGCGGGATCATGGTCGAAAACGCGAATGACCTCGTCGCCAATTGCGGCGCAGGCTACCTCATAGACCATGCGCTCGCCTTCGAAGATGGTGTCGGTCACAGTCCCGGCCAGCATGCAATCAAGCTTCGACAGCTGCGCAGCATCGCCGGCGAGACGGATCTGTTCGGCGCGGATCGCTCCCGATGCCTTGTCGCCCTCGGCAGGCGGATTGACCGGATCGCCGACCTTTCCGGCAAGCATCAGATCACCCCGAACGACGGAAACATCGCCCATTTCCGATACGGCCCGTACCGTGCCGGCAATGAAATTGGTGACGCCGATGAAATTGGCGACGAAGGCGTTGCGTGGCTGGCGGTAGGTGTGGATCGGCCGTGCCTTCTGCTGGATCTCGCCCTGATCCATGACGACGATATCGTCGGAAACTACCAGCGCCTCGCGCTGGTCGTGGGTGACATTGATCGTGGTGACGCCGAGCTCACGCTGGATGCGGCGGAATTCGAGCTGCATTTCCTCGCGCAGCTTGCGGTCGAGTGCGGCAAGCGGCTCGTCGAGAAGCAGCAGGTCGGGCTCAAACACCAGCGCGCGCGCAATCGCGACGCGCTGCTGCTGCCCGCCGGACAGTTCGTGAATGCGCCTGCCGCCATAGCCTCCGAGCCGCACCAGAGCGAGATATCGCTCGACGCGGTCGGGAATGGTGCGTGCGTCGCGCCGACGCATCTTCAGCGGGAAGGCGACATTCTCGGCCGCCGTCATATGAGGAAACAAGGCAAGTCTCTGAAAGACCATACCGATCGACCGCTTGTGCGGTGGCACCGCGCTCACCGCTTCACCGTTGATGAAGATCTCGCCGCTGCTCGGGGTCTGGAACCCGGCGATCATCCGCAGGAGGGTTGTCTTGCCGGACCCAGACGGCCCGAGAATGGTGAGAAACCGGCCCTTCGGCAGATCGAAGGACGCGTTCTTGACGGCTTGAACCCCATCGAAGTCCATCCCGACGTTGCGGACCGTGACGGCGATTTCCCTGTCGCCTTCCGCTTCGTGCGAAGCTGCGGCCCGAAAACGCTCCTGCATTGTGGTTCCCCTTTTGTCGCCGGTCGCATGCAAGAACGTCCAGCGTATCAGGTGGTATATACAACCATATACAAGCTCGGTCTACACGATCCTCTCAGTCGCTCAGATGGATGCGAGATAGCCGCCGTCGACCGGGAGGCAATGCCCGGTGACATAGGCGGATGCCCCGCTCGCCAAAAACACGATAGCGCCGGCCAGATCCTGCATCGTGCCGAAGCGCCGCTGCGGGATCTTGGCCAGCATCGCCGTCTGCCAGTCGGGATCCTGGTAAAAGGCGTCCGTCATCGCCGTATGGAAATACCCCGGAGCGATGGCGTTGACGCGGATACCGAGCGATGCCCATTCCGCGGCGAGTGCGCGCGTCATGCCCAGGAGCCCGGACTTGGACGAGCCGTAGGGTACCGCGGTCGGAATGCCGACATAGGAGGTCAGCGAGCAAAGATTGATGATCGCGCCACCGCTGTTGTCGTCAGCCATCCGCCGCGCCGCAGCCTGCGCGCAGAAGAAGGCGCCCTTCAGATTGGTCGATACGATGCGGTCCCATACCGCCTCGTCCACGTCGAGCGAGGGCTGGACTTTTTCGTAGCCGGCGTTGTTGACCAGAATGTCGAGCCCACCAAAGGCATCCGCCACCTCGTCGACCACCACGCGGATGCGATCGGTGTCGAGCACGTCGAGGGACCGGCAAAGCGACCTTCGCCCATGTGCGCTAATTCGGTCCGCCGTTTCACGAAGGGAATTTTCGTCGCGGGCGGTCACCGCCACATCGGCGCCGGCCGCCGAGAGCGCCTCCGCCATGGCCTGGCCGATGCCGCGGCTGGCGCCCGTCACCAGCGCCTTTTTTCCCGTCAGGTCGAACAGGCGAGCGGCGTCCATGGCGGTTTCCTGCATTCCCGAAAAAAAACCATGCGGTCGGATTGGAAACGAACACCAGTTGCGGCCGGTTGTCTATACATCTTGCGCTATTGCGGGGGTGCCACTAAACGGCGCGGCGCCGGTTTGCGGCGATCGCTTGAACGACGGCATCCCGGATGCCCCAACAGAGCGCCATCAACTGGCGTCTCGCTGGTAAAGCCATTAAGCTCGATCAACGGCAAAGGGAGTCCCACATGGTCGAACCGCGGCTTTCCGTGCGCAGTGCAAAGGCGCGTGATCGCACCGGCTGGCTCGGTGCGAGAACCGCTCGATCGCCGACGTGGTTGAGCGCGCGCTGGAATCCTATGAGGTTCGGCAAGCCGGTCGTGAGCCGGCGTCGACGTTCTGCTTATGGCGTCGAAATCGACCTTGAAGCAGCGATCCGGGGCCCTCGGCAGGTTGATGCGGAGCTTTGATCTTCCCTGCTGCCAGATTCATTTCCGAGACGCTGAAGAAGTCGCCCGAGCCTGCCGTGATTGCATGGCTGTTCGCCATGGCGCCTCGACACGCTCGCCCGAGACATTGAATTCACCCTATCGGCGCGATTTTCCTGAGCGCCCTTGTCCAACCATCCCCGCTGAATGCGGGGTGATTGGACAATTTTGCATAGGTGGAAAAGTTCAGCGTCTCAACGGCTGCCCGCCCATGGCGCACGACCCCTAAGGACCTTGCCGGGCTGTGGCTGTTCTTCTTTCGGAGCTACCACCGGTTGAGGCAAGGAAGCCGTGTGACTAGTATCCAAGGTCATTCCGCTGTTGTCGACGCCAGTAGCGAAGCCGCGGGTCGGGTCGCGGTCCGGGTTTTGATTGGCAGCGAGCGAGACTCCTGTCGACAGGGCGAGGAGGGCGATAGCGGTTACAATTTTGTTCATCGTGCTGTTCCTTTCAATAATGAGCAGACCCGCCGACGGCGGCTCGCGCGGAATTGACTCCTGCTTTGCGAAATCCCGTCGGCTCTCTGTCTCGCCATCATGACGAGGCTTCCTGCTCACGGATGAAACTACGCTGGGCCTGTCGCAGAGGTTTGCCCGAGTGCTATCGAAGTGTATCCGAATGTATGAGAATCCATGCGAGGGCCCGCAGCTCTTGGACTTCGACAAATTTGGCTACAATTTTTTTCGGCCGCCTGTCGGCGTTTGCGCGGCCAGATACCTGTCGGGCGCCGTCATCAGGTCCAGGTAAGCGGAGCTGCCGAAGAACGCCGATGACGTAAAAGCGGGACAATTCCCCTGATCGGGTGAACGCATAATTTGCTGATCGGGCGACGCGCGGCGTCCATCGTCAGGTGGTTCGCGACCGTCGCTTTAAATTGTGCGGCGGCTGTGTTGATGCGCCCAAAAAAAGATGGTAACGCGGTATTAAAGATTGTTTCGGGTTGTTACCTCTTGGGCGGGGCGAATGGGATTGGTGGTACCGCGGGCATGGCTGTGTGCCGGCCTACTGATAGGCTTGATGGTGTCCGCGACGCCGATGGAGAAGGCTTCGGCCGACGTCGTGCCTGGCGCCATGGCCACCGGGCAGCCAACCTCCATCCCTGTCGGCTACATCGAATTCTGCAGACGGCGGGCCGCGGAGTGCGCAATACGATCAGGCAAGAGCGCTCCAGTCCTTCTGTCCGCGGGAATGGAAGGCAAGCTCGCCTCCGTCAACAAGCTGGTGAACAGATCGATCAGGCCCGCGAGCGATTTGGACGTTCACGGCATGATGGAATTCTGGTCCTATCCTGACGGCGCGCTCGGCGACTGCGAGGACTATGTCCTGCTCAAGCGTCAGTTGCTCAGGCAGCAGGGCATATCGCTGTCGAACCTTCTGATCACCGTCGTCAGGAAGCAGGACGGCGAGGGGCACGCGGTGCTGACCGTCAAGACCGACAAAGGCGACTATGTGCTCGACAACCTCAACGACGATGTGAAGCCTTGGTCGGTAACTGGATATCGATTTATAAAAAGGCAGTCGTCTACGCACACCGGGCGCTGGGTCGCGATAATCGAACACCCCGATGTACTGGTCGGGGCAGTCGACTAAACCTCCCGAATTAGCGGATCGACAATGCCTGGCGCCGGCGCTCATGCCGGAGAACGGCCAGATGCCCGGCTCCGCGTCTGTTTCCGCACCGGCCCAGGCACATGACCCGTGATCTTGAGTCGCACTGCATGGGAGTTCCATTCCAGGCCCAGGCTTATTACGAGCACCGGGAAGCGCTCCTTGCGGCGCTCGATAAGCCGGGGTCAATCAGCCGGGAACTCGACATCATTGCGCGCCTGATGCCGGCGGAGCTTTCTCTTCCGCCGGTTTTATGAACATATCGAATGCTGGAGGTACGGATGAAATTGCGAGACGTGGCGCGCGCTTTTATCTCGAAAAAAAGCAGAGGCGTGGCCTGGTACAAGGTCTCCCAGAAGAAGGCCGACAAATACGGCTTCTATGTTTATTCCAGGCATATGGGAGGGACCAGCCATTTTTCCGAAAGGCGCTGCAGCGGGTCAAGGATATAAGTGGGATTCCAGATCCCCGTGCTTTCGTCCTGCAAAGCTGTTTGCGATCGATCGAGCGCATCGACGGCGATGTGGCCGAATGCGGCGTAAGACAAGGCCGGTCAACGATATTCATGCTGATGAGCGATCTTCGGCCACGGTTTGGCCGGCCCACGCAACCCGAGAATAGATGGAGGACATCGATGGGTTCTACCGCCCATTGACCAAATCGTATAATCCATGGCGGTCGGTTCTGGATAAGAGATCGCACCCTTGCATTCACTTTGCGTAAAAAGGCAGATAAGACGACATTCAATGCGAAAGATAAACGTCTATGCCGCTTCCACCGGGAAGACATTCGGAGCGCAGCCAGAAAATTACGGGGACAATCTCATGGCGGTGCTGTTGCCCGCTTTGTTCAATTTGCAACCCGAATTTGTAGGCCGGGACCGAGCGGAACTCATTTCTATCGGGAGCGTGATCGATTCCTATCATCGGCGATATCCAAAGGGCGTAAAACTTATCAATCGGAGGCCTTGGCGAACGCTGCACGTTTGGGGATCTGGCTTCATGAGCAGTACCGGACAGCCCGTTTGGCCGCAAAAGCTGGTGTTCCATGCGGTACGTGGTCCTCTAAGTGCTGAAAAGCTCGGGCAGCCGGGACTGGCGACAGGTGACCCAGCGCTATTGCTCCCGCGGATCTGGCCGAAGCCGGCGACCATCAGTAACGCCGTGGCGATCGTCCCTCATTTCATTACCAATCGCCATTTTCGGGCAAAATATGCGTCGTCCCTTCCGCGTCACTGGAAGATTGTTGATCTGCTAGATGACCCAAAGAAGATCACACACGCCATCGCCGAGTCCGACATGGTGATATCCAACAGTCTGCACGGCCTCATCGTTGCGGATGCCTACGGAGTTCCGTCTGTCAGGATTGAAGGTGATAGGCGTATCAAGGGCGACGGCTTCAAATATCGTGATTATGAGGCATTTCGTGGCGACTCGTGGCACATACTTAATTTCGAAGACGTTCTCGCCCAGCCAGGTAATCCCACTCCAGCAGATGCGCGACAGCCTGATACAGACCGGCTGGAATCACTTCTCGCTAGTTTCCCGTTTTGAATTTTGAGGGACCGTTTAGACTGCATTGCTCCTCGCAACCACGCTTGAACAAGCACCGCATCTCCCGCTCGGCCTGACCGACTAGGAGGACGCAGTTGGGTCGTATTCAGCAAAAATAGACGCAGTGATGACCCGTGATTTTCCTTGCAGTCATGCCGCAGGAAATCATACGCAATCAGCTCCACCGAAACGAAAAGTTGCAACTCATGTCGTCAAAAAATCACCCTGCCATCGACGTAACGCTTGTGTGTGGCAGGAGGCCCGAACTGCTCTCGCAAACACTGCAATCATTTCAACAGATGGTATTTCGGCATTTCCGTATCGGTGGAGTCTATGTGAACATCGATCCGTTTGGCGGAGACGAGATCGACCACGAAAAGTGCCGCAGTCTTGTCCTTGGATATTTCCCCAATGCTGCCATTTCAGAACCGGAGACCGCAAGTTTTGGGCGTGCCGTAAAGGTGCTTTGGTCTCAAGTGAAATCACCACTCGTGCTGCATTTGGAAGATGACTGGCTGGCGCTTGAATCGATCACGCCAGATCGGGTGTTTCCCCTGTTCAAGGGACGCACCCGCGCAGTGAAGCTTGTAACAAAAGAACTTAGATGGAATGGGCGGGATGAGATTCGTAGACGTACGGAAAAAGTAAAGTTGCTAGGCCTGACGATTTGGAAACGAAAGATTTCTAGTTTTGGGACCAGTCCGGCCTTCTTTTCCGGTGATTTTGCGAGGCGTTGCAGTTCACTTTTGATGGACGATCTTGATCCTGAAAAGCAGCAGCGCTCGCATATTAATCCGCCATTGATGAATTTTACTTCGCGTTATGAATGCCGCGTTTTGCCCGGGGTTGCACAACCCGAAATAATTAGGGACATAGGCAGGAAATGGCGTGACGAGCGCGGCATATCAAAGATAACCGAAAGGGGCAGAAGTACTTGGAGTGGGCGCAGGACTACCGAATGAAACGTGTCCTGTAGCGATTTTGCAGACAGCGCCATTGACTGCGGTCGGGAACGAAGCCACAGACGTATCGATTCGGGTGAATATCCCTCGCGCATTCACGAAAGCGCGGAGACCAAGGGAGTCGCCAGAAGGTCAACCAAGTGCCGATATACATCGCAGCAGGAACCCGAATGAGCGAAAAAAGACGAATTTCAGCGGCCCTGGCGTATCCGCTGGTCAAGCGCCTGATCGTCGAGAACCTGCCGCCGCACATTAAGCTGTATCTTACAGGTTTGCTGTGTTCGATCGCCGCTGCGGCGGCGACCGGCGCAACGGCTTGGATCATGAGTGTCATGATCAATACCATCTATGTGGAACGGAACGCTGCCGCCGCAACGGGTATTAGCGCCGTGATTATCGGCATTTTCCTGGTCAAGGGGATCGCCGACTACTGCCAGACCATCACAACGGGGAAGATCCGCCGGGCTATCGTTTCGGACCTTCAAAACCGCCAGTTTTCCCGAATGGTGCGTTTCGACATCGGCCGGTTCGCCAACCAGCATCCGGCGAAATTCGTCTCCAAGATCATGTTCAACGCGCGCGCCGGGGCCGCCGTTATTCTCACTGTCACGAGCAGTACCATCTCCGATGTGCTGAAGCTGATTGCCCTGGCAAGCGTCATGGTCAAGCAGGATCCGGTGATGTCGCTGATATCCGTGGCGGTTCTACCCCTGTTGTTCCTATCAGTGGGGGCCATAACCGGGAAGCTCAAGGCGTTGGCAAGGGGTGAGACGGAGTTGGCTGCACTGGTCCAGTCGATCGGCACGGAAGCCGTCGAAGGCATCCGTACCATCAAGTCGTTCCAGCTCGAAGACAAGGCAGCCGCCAGCTTCGCAAAGGCCGTCGGCAAGATGGAAAGGCGTGGCATCCAGATCAATCGGACATCGGCGTTGATGAGTCCATTGATGGAGACCGGCGGCGGTTTCATCATCGGCCTTTTCGTCATTTATGCCAGTTGGCAGACCCTTGGCAACGGCAAGACGCCGGGCGAATTCATGGCCTTCATCACCGCCTTTATGCTGGCCTATGAACCCGCCAAGCGGCTCGCCCGGGTCAATGTCGATATCCAGAAGCAAATGGTGGCCGTCGGGCAGATGTATGATTTGATCGACACGCCCGAACAGCGACAACTCGCAACCGCGGGCGAGCACCTCACCGATGTCGAGGGCGGTATCCGTTTTGAAGATGTCGCCTTCACCTATGGCGGCAACAGCCCGGCGCTGCACGGTGTTTCCTTCGAGGTGCGACCTCGTGAGAAGCTGGCGATCGTCGGCCGCTCCGGCGCCGGCAAGACAACCATCGTCAATCTTGTCCTGCGCCTGATGGAGCCGGACAAGGGCAGGATTCTCCTCGACGGAAAGGATATTTCGAAGATCAGCCTAGCCGACGTTCGCGACAATATCGCACTGGTGTCACAGGACGTCTTCCTGTTCGAAGGCTCGATCCGTGACAACATTCGTGACGGACGCCCGAACGCCACCGATCGGGAGATCGAGGCCGCGGCGGACCTCGCCCGGGTCACCAGCTTTGCCTCTAACATGGAAAACGGGCTCGATACGCTTGTCGGGCCGAGCGGCACCAACCTGTCGGGCGGGCAGAAACAACGCGTTGCCATCGCACGCGCCCTGCTCAAAAATGCTCCCGTGATTGTCTATGATGAAGCAACATCGGCGCTCGACGGCGAAAACGAGCGGGCCGTCATGGAGGCAGCGTTCGACGATGCATTTCAGCGCACAGTGATCTGCATCGCGCACAGGCTTTCAACCATTAAGGCGGCCGATCGTATCCTCGTATTCGACGCTGGCTTGCTCGCGGATTCCGGGACTCACGACGAGCTTGCCGAGCGCAGCGAAATCTACCGCTCGATCTTCCATCTGGAAGCGTCCGCTGCGGTCGTCGAAGGCGGCAAAACGCTGCGGCAGAGCGTATCGGGCTGAGGGCCGATGACCAGCTTTTACCACGGTTCCTACATCCGGTATTTGATTGGTGGATTGGGCCTGCAGTTGCGCCGATACACAAAGGCCGTGCGGAGGCTGTATACCGGCGCCAAGCCTCGTTCCGCTCTTGAGCAGCAGGCCAAGGTCGAGGCGCTGATCGCGCGCAGGGACTGGACAGGCCTTGAAGCAAGTACCGATGAAAGGGCCATCATGGCCGATCGTGCCCGCGACCCCGAGCTGATGCAGAAGGCAGGCCAGGCATTCGAACGGCTGGGCAACTTCGCGCGGGCGGCCGAGCTTCGGCTTTCCGCTCGCCGGCTGCGAAAAGGAAAAGGTGCCAACGAGTGGACGGGAGAAGACCTCGGTTCGGATACACTGCTGATCGATCTCGTAGAGGATGACCCTCGCAGTCTTGGCCGGGTTATCCGCCATGCGCGACTGGCCGGAGCCGCCGCTGCATGTGCGCAAAGCGCGACAATTCGGGTCGAGCTGCGCCTTGTATCGCTCGTGCAGCGGACATTCCCGAATGCGACCGTGGTCCCAGCGCAGCAGAATGTCGTTGGTGACAGATTTGCGACCTTCGAAAATCTCGCCTGGGTTTTCGGCCGCGATGCTGACAGACTTGCCGCTGATTTCGTGCCGCTGCGGGCAGATCCTGAACTCGTCGATACATTCCGCAAGCGCTATCGCTCGTTGACGGATCTGCCGCTGGTGGGTCTCTCCTGGGGCAGCAAATCCCATAGCAAGGACGTGCCTGACTTCCCGGAATGGGCAAGGTTCATCGCCCAGACGGCAGCGACATTCGTTTCGCTCCAATACGGACAGATCAAGCCGGCGTTGCGGCGCCTTCGCAACGGCAATGACGCGCGTCTGATCTTTGACGACAGCGTCGACCAGATGGTCGACATGGACCGTTTCGCCGCACAGGTCGCCGCACTCGATGCTGTCGTGACGATCAGCAATACGGCGGCCCATCTTGCCGGAGCCCTTGGCGTGCCGACTGTTTTCCTCATCGACGATAATTTTCAGACGGCATGGCCAGTGACCGGCGACCGGACCCCCTGGTATCCGAAGGGCATTGTCATTCGCAAGCAGGGGCGCCCTTGGTCGCTGGTGCTCGACGAGGCCGGCCGGCGGCTCTCGTCGATCCTGACGACGCTTTCCGACGCTCCCCGAGGACGATAGAACATCGCCGTGCAGAACAGACGAACCATCCTTCAGAAAGCAAAAACCGCCGATCTGCGCCCGCAAGGCGCCGTCGGCAAGCGGCTGCAGAAGGTTTTCGAGCGGGCAAAGGAACTTCTTAGACGTCCCTCACGCCACGCCGACGAAAGTGTCGAACGGCATATGAGGCTGATGGAGGAAAGCGTGCAGCGTGGTGACTGGCAAACTGCTCGCGACCATGCACTGGCGCTTGGCGTGCTTGGTGAGCAGCTTGGCGATCTCGGCCTGATCAAGAAAGCAGGGCGTGGACTGAGACGTCTCGACGGAGGAAATCGCATCTGGCAGTTGATGGCAGCGAGCAAGCAGGTGCGCGGCAGGCCCGATTGGGATGGCAGCGATCTTACGGGTCGCACGCTTCTCGTCGATCGTCGCGAAGGCGATCTGGCGATCTTTTTCCAGTTCGCGTCGCTGCTTGGTCCAGTCGTCGCGGCTGCCGGTCGATGCATCGTCTTCGTCGAACCGCGACTGGCACCGCTTTATCGCAGAACATATCCTGCGCTCGACGTCAGGATTGAAGGGGAAGAGGACATGGCGGCGGTGGACGCCGATGTCGTTGCCGGTTTCGAGACACTCGCAAAGCATTTCTGGCCGGACGAGCCGGCGGCACGCGCGCCCTTCGTTCCGCTGGAGCCGGACCGCCGACTGGTTGCCGAGCTGCGCGGCACCTATCTAGATGGCGGCCCAGGTCCCCTGATCGGATTTGCCTGGGGAAGCCTGAACAAGAGCAAAGACCTGCCGGCCCTGGACGATTGGCGGACGCTGTTCGGCAGCCTGCCGGGGCGCCTCGTCAGCTTGCAATATGGCGATGTCGGGCCGGCCCTCTCCGAGTTCGAGCGCCACGCGCCGGGGCGCATCATCCATGACGCTTCAATCGACCAGTTAACGGATATGGACCGCTTTGCCGCCCAAATCGCGACGCTCGACGCGGTGGTGACGATCAGCAATACCGGCGCCAATCTGTCGGGGGCGCTTGGCGTGCCGACCGTCGTCCTGCTCGACGATGGGTTTCGACTGTCCTGGCCTGCTTTCGGCGAGACCGTCGCCGCATATCCGAGCGTTCGACTGGTCCGAAAAGGCGGCCGAGCCTGGGCGTCGGCAGTGCAGGAAGCAGGCGGACGGGTCATGCAAATCATCGGCGGAGCTGGCGATGGAGGGTAGCCAGCTTCTCGGCCGGTTGCGCCGCGCTGTCGCGCGTGCAGGCTACAAATACAAGGTCTGGTTCCGACGTCACCGGCGGCAGCTCTTCCTTCGCTGGCGCGACGGCGACATTGCCGATCAGATGGCGGATTATCGGCGAAGCGTCGAGTCCCGCGATTGGCCGGCGGCACTGCCGAAAGCCCTGGCTCTTGGATCCATTGCGAAGTCGAGGGGCGAGGTCCACCTGATCGACGAGCTCAGCAAGGCGCTGATGCGGATGGGCGCCTATGGCGCAGCCGCCGAACTCAGGATCGCACGACGCCACATCGTCAACGGCCGCGTCGATGGCGAGTGGCTGGGCCAGGATATTTCTGGCCAGACACTGCTGATCGATCTGATGGAAACCGAAAAGCAGGGTCTGGCCACCGCAATCCATCATGCGAGTTCCGTCGGCTGTGCCCTGGCGCGCGCCGCTCGTCTGATCGTCCTCGTCGAGCACCGCCTGGTGCCGCTCTTTCAGCGCACTTTTCCGACTGCCGATGTGCGGCCGGTCGGCGCTGGCGGCAAGGCCGCCTATGCCGAGGCGCAGGCCTTCGCCGGCGTCCAGCATCTGACTGCCGTTTTCGAAACCGACGAGGCGACGATCCGCGAGCATTTCGTGCCCCTTAAGCCGGATCCGGCCCGGGTCGCTGAACTTCGCGCCCGCTATCGCAAGAATGGCTGCCCATTGGTCGGTATCGCATGGGGTAGCTCCAATCCCGGCAAAGACCTGCCGCCGCTTGCCGCCTGGCGAAACCTGATCGGCCGACCGGACCTCCGATTCGTCTCGCTGCAGTACGGCCAGATCGAGACCGATCTGAAGATCCTGACCGACGGTGAGCCGGAGCGCATTCTTCATGACAGATCGGTCGATCAGCTCGTCGACATGGACCTTTTCGCCGCGCAGGTTGCCGCGATGGACGCCGTGGTGACCATCAGCAATACCGGAGCGCATCTGGCCGGCGCGCTCGGCATCCCCTCGGTTTTCATTCTGGGCGACGGCTTCAAGCGATCCTGGCCGGTCGAGGGCGACCGCACGCCCTACTATCCATCGGCCGTGCTGGTCTCGAAACGGGAACGGCCGTGGTCCGTGGTGATGGGCGAGGCCGGGTCCATCCTGGCGCCATGGATCACAAAAGTGAGTGGCTAATGCATGTCGTCCAAAAGCACGTCACTGAATACGCTTCGGCGCGATGCTCATTAAAGGTTCGGCCGACGGATCGCGGAATGGAGCGCCCGTGTCGAACAGTCGTCGCAACAGGCCAAAAAAAAAGGTAAGGCATTCCGAACCGGGATATAGTAAAGGCCAATTCGCCCCGCAGAGGATCGCAATTCTTGCCGGCATTTCTGCCTTGTGTTCGAATCAGCCGTAGGCTTAGGCGCCCAGTAATGGGGTTGGTCTGGCCGGCAGCGGTTCGGGCGCCAGCTCTGGTAATCTAAAGGAGGTCTCTCCCATGTCCTTTCTAAAATTTTTCCAGGCCAAAGCGCCGCCTCTTCCTCTTATCGTATCCTTTCCAAAATCAGGGCGCACCTGGCTGCGTGTCATGCTGGACGATCTCGGAGTTGAAGTTCAATACATTCACGACGGAACCGACCACAAATTACTTCGACCGAAATCGAGCCCCAAGGAGAATAAATCTCGATACAAGAAGAGAAGAACAATAATGCTTGTTCGCGATCCAAGAGATACGGTTGTCTCAGGGTACTTTCAGGTTCAGAAGCGCCACATGCTTCCAGTGGGATCGTTCAGCGATTTTATCAGAAGCGACAATCATGGGATCGAAAAGATCATCAGATTTAATTTGCATTGGTTCGCTGCCATGCCCCGGATGCGCGAAATCCAGTATCTTCAATATGAGGACATGCATCGAGATACGGCTGGTGTCCTTCGCGCAATCCTTGGATTCCTGAACCTGCAGGCTGACGATCGGACGCTTGTCGAGGTGGCGAACAACCGAACGTTCGACAAGATGAAAGTGAGCGAATCGACCGGTGATCTGTCCGATCGATACGGCAAGATATTACAGCCGCGCGATGCGAATGATCCCGAAAGCTTCAAGGTGCGCAAGGGCAAGATAGGCGGTTACCGCGAATATCTTTCCGAGGACGACGTGGCCTATTGTGACGAGCAGTTGGCTAAGTTCGAATATTGGGAGAAGCTGGACAAGGTCTTTAGCACGAACGGCTTGTGCTACGCTCGCGTCGATAACCGCGCCCGGGTCGCTTTGGGTTAGGGAGCATTGCCGACATGGTGACGCGGACCGGATTCATTTGCGGCTGCGGCCATAGCGGGACGACGTTGATTGCGACGATCCTTGCGTCGCATCCCGACGTCTACCTGCCGCTCCAGGAAACCAACATTTTCTTCAAGTGGACGCCACTGGCCATGTTCCGCTTCTGGAAACTGAAGCGGGCGGCGCTCGATGCTGGAAAGAACGTGCTGCTTGAAAAGACACCGCGGCATATCCGCCGTGTCGCCCGCATTCGCCGGCTCGTGCCCGGCGCGCGTTTCGTCATGCCGGTGCGAGATGGGCGCGACGTCGTAGCGTCCCTGATCAAACGACTTGGCGACCCAAAGGAGGCTCTCGACCGCTGGATCAACGACAATGCGCTGGTTTTTGCGGAACGGGGAAAGCCAGATGTGCTGATCTATCGCTATGAGGATCTGGTCGAGAATCCGGCCAAAGTCGTTGAGCAGATCTGCGGCTTTCTCGATGTGACCTTCAGCCCGGATCTCCTCGACTACCACAAGAACCCGCAGCAATGGTTCAAGCCGACCGACGCCAGCGTCGAGACGCAACATGAGGTGCTCCGGAACCAACAGGTCAATCAGCCGATCTACGACGGAAGCGGGAGATGGCGCTCCGAACTTGGAAACGCCGAGTTACAGGACCTAGTACAAGGACGAGGTGCCCAGCTTATGAAAGCATTCGGTTATGCATGATGTCGGTTCGGCATGTGCTGGAGATGCCGTCTACCAATCGATTTTGTCGATCAAACCCGTTTTGAACAGGCTGTGAGCTCCTTCGTACAGCATTGACTGTTCGCTCATCGCGCTGAGAGCGGCTTTACCGCTCGATACCTCATGATACTGGCGATATTTGGAAGCGCCGTTCCAATACTGACCTTCAGCCACCGCGACCTGCGCCTTGTCGTTGAAATCGGCGAAGAACTTGAAATGAAGCAGGCCGCCCAATCCCTTTATATAGTTTCGCCAGTAAGGCAGCGGTGAGTGAATCGATGTAAAAATCGTCGGGCGATCAACATATATCAGAGGAAACTTGGTCAACTTGTGCTGCCTGGCGAAAAGCCGGGTCCTCGGGCCGCCTGTGATCTTGAGATGCCGAGGGCTCCTCGTCACCTCATAGCCGCTGCCGTCGAAATGGTCCGCAACTTGCCAAGGCGGCACGATGGGATCGAAGGGTACGTCCCAGATGTTTCCGCTCGGATACATGTCGATCATCGGCGCCAGCAGGCGTGTCATTCCGCGCCGCTTGAGCCAGTCGGCCATCGCACCGAGCGGATGCTGATCCATGCCGTCATAGACAAGGTATTCGTCCGCATCCACGGTCAGATACCAGCGAGGCTGACCATAAATCTGCACAATACGCTGCCGCCAAAGGTTGCCCAGGTCCGACTGCGAATAGGTGATCGGCGAGCTGAATAGATCGACATCTGGCTGCTCGGCGAGAAGCTCAGCTGTGCCGTCGGTCGAGCGATCATCGAGGACGGCGAATCTGGTGACGCCGAGTTCGCGATAGTGCTTCAGGAACGGGCGTAACCTGTCCGCCTCGTTGCGGATGACGAGGATCAAAGGCAGGTCATTCGCTTTAAGGGGCGTTATCGGCCGCAGCGATGACACTTCTGCCCGTCTTCCGAAGGTGTGTCTCAGCCGATATATGGCGGTGTCGGTAATCGTCCGGCGGACAATGGCGGGCCAGGTTGCTTTGCTCAAGCCGTCGATTCCCCTCATGGCGATCACCGCCCGGCTGGAGCTGGCGCTGATCCGCTGTTTGCAGTTAATTTCTACATGCAGCACCGTTAGGCAAATCGCAAGCAGCAGTGAACAATCAGCGGTTAGCTTTCCAACTGTTGCCGACGCGCGCCGACCCCTATAGACATCTAGGATGGCAATGGGGCGGGAGCGCAGACCCAATGCACGCGGGATATCGTGGCATCGAAAATCAATCCGACCGTCCGATCCTGTTCGTGCGCCAGCGCTACGCGCCCTTTGGCGGAGGCGAGATCATGCTGGAAAACATCATGGCGGCGTTCGCCGCGCGTCAACGGCCGGTGGCCGTGCTGTCAGGCGACTGGCCGCGACACGAAGGCATAGAGTTCATCCAGTGCGCCGGCCGCCGCTTTCCCCGCTACCTGCGGGCGACGTCCTTTGCTCGAGCCGCCTGCAGCAAGATCGCCGAAATGCCGCCGGCCCTGGTGCAGAGCAACGATCGCCTTCCGTGCTGCGACGTCTTCCGGGCTGGGGAAGGCGTCCATGCCGCCTATCTTGCCGAGCGACGGCGTTTCGAGACGCGGCTTGGCAGGGCAGCGATGGCGCTGAGCCCGTTTCACCGCCAGACGCTGCGCCTCGAGCGCGCGACCTATGCCAGCCCACGGCTTAAAGCGGTGATTGCCATTTCGAAAATGGTGGCTGAGGACGTTGTCCGTCACTACGACTATCCGGCCGAGCGCGTGCACCATATCCCCAACGGGGTCGACCTGGACCTCTTCAACCCTAAGTTGCGCCAACAGCATCGGGCCGTGGTCCGCTCACGGCTTGGCGTCAACGATGACAGGCCGGTCGTTCTCTTCGTAGGCTCGGGTTTTGCGCGAAAAGGACTTCTTGCCTTGATGAAGTCTGTCGCAATGCTCGATGGTGAGCCGGAGTTATGGGTCATTGGCCACGATTCGCGCGCCGATGCCTTCAAGCAGGCCGGCGACAGGCTTAGTCTTGGTGCAAGGCTCCGCATGCTGGGGCCGCAAAAAGATACGCTGCCATGGTACGGCGCCGCCGACATTGCCGTGCTGCCTTCCATCTATGATCCATTCGGCACAGTCGTGATCGAAGCCATGGCCAGCGGCTTGCCCGCCGTGGTCAGCACCGGGTGCGGGGCGCGCGAGCTTGTCGATCGCTTCGAGCCGACGCTTGTTTGCGACGCAGCAGGCGTAGACGACCTCGCCGCCGGGCTTGCCCGCGCGCTGCAGCTGTCGTCACGGCCTGAGACTGCGGTCAGGGTCAGGGCGGCAGCCGAACACTACGATTTCAACGTCATGATCAGGAGAATGATAGCGCTGTACGAAAATCTCGACCTGAAATAATTTTCGACATATTTTTTGAATCCGTTAGTATCACCAGAGCGCCAACCGGCCGGGGGGACAGTTTCATTTGAACAACAGTTGCAGTTTTGATGCCGGAACCGTCTGACCGTGCCTGCGCTCTCAGTCGTCATAATCAGCCGCAATGAGGAAGCGTGCATTGCACGTTGCCTTCGCTCGGTACATTTTGCCGACGAAATCGTCGTCCTCGACAATAACAGTACCGATCAGACCAGGGAAATCGCCAGCGGGCTCGGGGCCAAGGTGCTGATCACCCTCGATTGGCCGGGTTTCGGCGCGCAAAAAAACCGCGCCCTCGCCTCGGCGACAGGCGATTGGGTCCTTTCGCTTGATGCCGACGAATGGGTCGAGCCGCCGCTGGCCGCGGAAATCAGGGCCGCCATCGCCAACCCGAAAGGCTGTGACGGCTTCGAAATACCAAGACGATCGCGCTTTTGTGGGCGCATTGTCCGCCATGGCGGCTGGTCGCCCGATCTGGTGCTTAGGCTTTTCCGTCGCCAGTCCGGCCGCTTCAGCAACGACACCGTGCATGAGAAGGTGGTGGTGAATGGCAAGATCTCGCGATTGTCCCATCCCATGGAGCATGACTCGATCGCCGACCTGGCGGATGCGCATGACAAGATCGGCAGATACGCGCAAGCGTCCGCCGCGCGGCTGCTTGCCGAGGGGAAAAAAAGCTCGATCAGCAAGGCGGTTTTGCGCTCGGTCTGGGCTTATATGAACAGCTATGTCTTCAGGCTGGGGTTTCTGGACGGTTCGACCGGTGCGATGGTCGCCGCTTATTCGGCCGGCTACACCTATCAGAAATGGGCGCTTGTCGCGTTGGGCGGCAAGTCGAGGTGCGCCGAGGAGAGCCGGGCCGGGGTGAAGGGCAAATCCGCGGGCTTCAGAAATCGCCCTGGCTAATTTCCGCGCCATTGTTGCCGAGCTGTTGCCAGATGGTTAGTGTATGACCGTTTTGAAATTGGAGCCAAGGTACTGAATATGACTGATGCGTTTAGGGTATTCGTTGGATGGGACAGCCGCGAGCCGATCGCCTACGACGTGGCGCGGCACTCTTTGCTCAAAAACGCTTCGGTGCCTGTCTCCGTCATTCCAATCAAACAGGACGAGCTGCGTGCCCGTGACCTGTATTGGAGGGAAAAAGATCCGCTCGCGTCAACAGAGTTCACTTATACGCGGTTTCTCACGCCTTTTCTCGCCGACTATACGGGTTGGGCTTTGTTCTGCGATTGCGACTTCCTGTGGCTAGGTGACGTCGCAGGATTGCTGGAATACACGAAGTCGAATAAGGCGGTCTATTGCGTCCAGCACGACTATACGCCGAAGGCTACCACCAAGATGGATGGCGTTGTTCAGACATCCTACCCACGAAAAAACTGGTCCTCGCTGATGCTGTTCAATTGCGCGCACCCTTCGGTTAAATCGCTTACGCCGGAGGTCGTGAACCGCGAAAGTGGCGCCTACCTCCATCGAATGCAGTGGGTCGCCGATGAGGATTTGGGCTCGCTGCCGGTAGAGTGGAACTGGCTTGAAGGTTGGAACGAAAAGCCGGCGCATGGCACACCCAAGGCGGTCCACTATACAAGTGGCGGTCCGTGGTTTGCCGAGTGGCAGAATGTCGACTATGCGGATCTGTGGATAGCCGAACGCAACGAATTCCTGAGCAGTGCCGATCAAACGGAGGCTGCTCTTTCGCGCTCGGCGAGCCGGTAGCCCAGTCAAAAAGCCCCAGCGGCTGGCGGTGGCGATGCCTAACGCCGCTTGGGGTTCCCGCCCTGACGGCCGGTCTTCGCGCCCTGCTGCGGCACGACCTCGCCGAACACCGGGTTGGGCGCGCTCTTCGCGGGCGCCGGGACAGCCCGTATCGTTTCGACCAGGGTCGGGCGCTGCTTCGCCCCGGCACAAGCGCCCTCTACATCTGCCCGTCCAGCCATTCCCGCAAATCGCGGTCCTGCTTGTTTTCGGCAACGGGCAGCGAGTGCCGCGTCCAGACATACCAGATGGCGGCAAGCACCCCGGCAGCCCACGTGCCGGCAAAAACATTCGCAATGAGGTCGATTGGAACCTCCCAAGCCGGCTAGAACATTAGCACGGCATCATTTAGGAGGGCGACACCAATTAGGAGTAGAGCGGGTGGAGGGTAGGAGCGTCACCGCCACAGTCTCATCCAGCTATTCCTTGCGAGGTCGCGGCCAAGCCAGCGATGAGCAACAGCCATGCGGTCACCTTGAAGACGGCGCCTAGAATTCTTCGTCAATGGCAACGATCGGACGCAACGCTGCTCAACATATCAAGGCGCCGAGCAATCCAGGCGTGGCAGTTCGGTGGATCTGCCCACGAAACAGGACATATCCGACGGTTAATCAATTCGGCTATGTCCGAATGTAGTAGCAGGTGTGCTGACCGTTTCACGATAGTATTCGACCTTGGCCTCTGGCAAGGTTCGGAAACATTATATGGAACGCAATGTCCACTACCACGTCATGGACTTCTTGCGCATTTTTGCAGCGCTCTTGGTGCTGCTGAACCATTTCGCGACATTCGCCTGGAGCAGTGCGTCAGTCACCGAGGGAAGCGATGTCGCCTTCGGTTTTCTGTCGGCGTTTGCCGGTTTGGGTGCTGTAGGGGTCGAAGTTTTTTTCGTAATTTCCGGGTTCGTCATTGCCATGAGCGCTGCAGGCGAAGGGGGCGCGTCGCAAGCGCTGCGCTTCGCGCGCACGCGCGCTACGCGTATTTTGCCCGCCCTGTGGCTGTCCGCGCTCGTCAGCTTGGCCGCACGAGCTCTCTATGGCGAGGATTTTTCCCATCTTCTGATGGATTTTTTCAGATCGGTAACCTTGTCTCCCAAGGGCCCTTATATCGACGGGGTCGTATGGTCGCTCGTCGTCGAGGCCGTATTCTACGTCCTGGTGGCCGCGTCAATTTTGTCGAGGTTTCGCTTATCACTCTATGATCTGGCCAAAATAATAGGGTTTTCGAGCTCGGTATACCTTCTCATTCTCTCCGGGTTGCACTTGCTGCCGCCGTCCACGCGGCCGGAAGAAGCGATATCAGTGCTTTCGCGGTTCCCCTTCAAACTGCTTCTGCTGCAGCACGGCGTTTTCTTCGCGACCGGCATGATCATCTTTCTTGTCAGGAACGGCGGCGACGGCCGTAGCGAAATGGGACATGCGGGGAAGACGATATTGATATTGTTTTTTGGCTGTATGGGCACTGCTGAAATTTTTATGTCGGTTGAACGCGGTTATGCATATAAAACCGCCGCGGTGATTGTGTGGTTGATGTGCATGTATGCAATGGCAGCAGGAATAAGGTATAATGAAGTCATTAAATACAATATTTCAGGCTACCGGAATTTTGTGAGATACATTGGGGGAATTAGCTATCCAGTATATCTGAATCATTACTCGGTTGGAATGGTTGTGGTCTGGTGGTTGTTTTCATTAGGTTTTTCGACGCCCCTTGCCTTTGTACTGTCTATGCTATGCGTTTTGGGTTTGAGCATGGCGGTCATGTCCTTGGAAAAGCGGATTCAAAACGCCATCAGGCGAGAGTTTCCTAGACCCGACGCCAAGCGAGATCAAATGGCAGTTTAGCGCGTCTCCGAGAGGAGGGTAGGAAATCCCATGGCTTTTGCGTGGTGAGCAGGGGATCCGGGCGACTACATCGATAATCACGGGCCGAGCAAGGCGACAATTTCGGCGTGACCTGAGTATCGGTCCTCCAGGGCGGACCAATCCGGCCGCAAGCCGCAACCGGAGCCACCGCGACTTGGCGGGAGCACCAACCCTATGGAGCGCAACAGGGCGGTTGAGGCGGCCGCTCGCCCTGAAGCGCGTCGCCCTCTTTAGGGTGCGTGGCGAGCGTCTCTTCGCACGTGCGAGGCAATTGGGGCTTCAGAGCTAACGCGAATGGAGTACTCGCGCCTGTGTCGCGGCTGAACCCAGAGACAGTTTGGCTCGAAAGAGGGACGGTCAATCGACGCGTTCCGGTCCTGAAACTGCAGCGTTACTCATCGAGCCGAAGTGGCCGAATCTGTGAATGAACGCTCTCGTCCGTTCAAACCTTGTCACCGCAATGAGGAATTCTCGTACCGGGCCCAGCGCGACCTGCCGGCTTTGTGAGGCATCTGGCCTGCAGCGGTTGCACTTGAGTGACCCGGTGCTGCTCGATCTGGCGGAACCCGAGGTGCTATCTGGGAGTGAAATCAGAAGGTTGCAGGATGGGGTAGCGGCACGTTCCGCCCGATGTTGAACGACCGCCGGTTCGCCCCCGACAACTTAAGCGCGACCGCAAGTCAGCAGCAATGCCTGGCCTTGCTGTCGGTAGGCTAGCCAGTCACGCCGAAAGCCGTAAGCATCCGGAAGGGTGGCGTGGTCGAAAGTTGCACGGTGTCCATCAATCGCTTCCGACCGCCGGAGACCTCACCATTCGAATGGATGGTGCAGAACGTCGGTCGAGCTTTATGATGAATTCGGGTCCTACTGCGCTCGATCAGGTGTGATCCTTGCTTTTTTGTGAGAGTGCAGTGCAATATCACCCAATGGTTGTAGCCCGTGCAGGGTACTCAACACGTCAAAGCTGGAGTACGTTTTTGCGTAGGGAGGGTATAAGGGGAGGATTGGCGGGGTTCGAATGACGTATGCTACAAGCCTTTCATTGAGTGAGAATGAAAACCGTCCGACGTCAGTCGCAGTCAAAAGCGACGATAAGGCGTACATCAAGGCGCTAGGCTTCATGCCGAAGCGATATGCGGCGCAGACCGCTATCGTCAATCAGGGGGAGGACGGCGATCGCGTCTTCATAATCGAGTCTGGCTGGGGTTGCATTTCTCATGACCTTGCCGGGGGACAGCGACAGATTTTGGACTTTGCCCTGAAGGGCGACATTGTCCTGCCACAGACGTATACGGGCGCTGCTCTCCAGACATTTGTGGCTCAATCCGACCTTGCGGTGCTGGAAGCCTCGGCCAAGACGCTTGCTCTTGGAGCAGCGAAGTCGCCCCACATAGCCTCGCTTTTTCTTGAAACGCTGGCGCGCCAGCGAGCGCTTGTTGCCCAACACCTCACCAATATAGGCCGACGCAGCGCCTTGGCGCGTACAGCGCACTTGCTGCTCGAGCTGAGAGCGCGCTTGGAGCGCGTCGGCGCTGCCAGCCGCACTGGCTTTGCATGCCCTCTCACCCAGTATGACCTCGCGGACGCGCTCGGCCTGACGCCGGTCCATGTCAATCGAATGCTGCGGGAATTACGGGAACGCGGGTTTCTGGAGTTCCGCCAAGGTCACGTCCGCGTGCTGGATCGGCTGGGCGTAACGAAGTTTGCCGAGTTCGATGACAGGTATATCGATGGTTGACACTTACTTTGGCGCACGATGCAAAGGCGGTGCGACGCGCCTTGAAGCCGCGCTGCCATCGGCGACGCCCGCTGTCTTTAGCGACGGTCCGCCGCGCCTGGCAAACAACGCGATGTCGGTGAGTTCTCTGGCTACCATCCCTCCTAGACCAAACTGCTAGGGCCAAGTGAAGGGATAGAAAATTTTTTACCTTTTATTAACCTAAATTAGTGAAGGCACATCTTTTCGGCGATAAACATTATGGACGGGGTAGTGCTGTCCAAGGTGGGGCTTGGGAAATCCCGAGGTTATAGTGAAGGCGACGCGAACAGATCATCGTTCGCGGCAAATAGTATTTGCCTGCAGTACATATCGTACTGGTCTCGAAACGTTGGGTAGAGTTTGGGGAGTAAGTTCATGGTTCCGACAATTCAACTGGATAGCAAATCACCCGGTGCACTTGAATTCGTATCGCGCAAGGCTGGGAATGGAATACATCTTCATAGACATGGCTTGACCGAATCTTGCCTGGCTCTGCTAGACGAGCGAGTGCTTGACCGACAATGTCTTGCGCAATGCCTGACCGCCTATGGCATCGGGAAGGAAATCCTGTCGTTCGGCTCGATCGAAGAGTGGCGGCATCAAGAGAATGCACTGTCGATATCGGCTATTCTGCTGAACGTGGGCAGCCGAAAGGTGACAGATGCAAGGACCGGCAGCGAAATCGCCGATCTCGTGAATGAGGCCCACCCGGTTCCAGTGTTGATTTTGGCCGATACCGACGATCTGGAGCAGATTCTGAAGGCGTTGAATTATGGCGCAAAAGCCTACATCCCTTCATCGATCCGTTTCGAGATCTGTGTTGAAGCCGTAAATCTTGTCCTTGCCGGCGGCACATTTGTGCCGGCAAGCAGCGTGCTTGCCCAGCACAAGGCAATCGACACAACCGCCGATATGACAAGGCCCATGGCGAGTGTGTTCACGGAGCGGCAAGAAGAGGTCGTCCAGGCTCTCAGGCGTGGCAAGGCGAACAAGATAATCGCTCATGAGCTCAACCTTCGCGAGAGCACGGTCAAGGTCCATATCCGCAACATCATGAAGAAGCTGAAGGCGACGAACAGGACGGAGGTCGTCTACAAGCTCAATGAGATGTTTCCTGGCGCCCACCTGTTGGGCCGATCGAGCTAAACGGTTGTCATCATAACAGTGGCGCGGCTGCATGCTCGTAGCGGGACCCATCGGTGGCGATGCTGCTCGAGCGTTGCAGTTCGCCGCTCTTTTTGTTGCAGATATGGATTGAAGCCATGCTAGACCGGCCGTCGGCGGCAATTGCTCACAAGCCATGGCTTGGGGCGGACGCACCGCAGGACTTTATCAGCCTCGCTGACGTTGTCTCGTTTGCTCGGCAGTATCTTTTCTCGATTCTTTCGTTCGTCGTCGCCGGAATCGTTTGCGCCACATTCTACTTTGCTACCTCAGATCCTATTTATTCGGCGCGCACCCAGATCCTGATCGAACCGAAGATACCCAGAAACCTTCAGCAGCAACCGGCCGAAGTGAACCTGTCGCTCGACACCGCTCAGGTCGAGAGCCAACTTGCAGTTCTGCGCTCCCAGAAGATCGCGATGATGGTGATCGATGATCTTGGACTCCTGGACAATCCAACCTTCAGGGATCTGGACGGTCCGACCATCGGCGAGAGGTTTCGCAGAGCCTGGATGGGCATCGTCGATGCCGGCGGATTCCATGCCGGCAATGCTGCGCTGACGGATTTCTTCCATAGCGTGCTGCCCTGGCCGGATCGTTTGGAGGTGAACGGGCCGCAGCTGGAATCCGAGCGTCGGCGTCGCGCGGTGGAGATATTCAGCGATGGTCTGGATGTCCAGCGTGTCGGTGTCTCCTATGCAATGGACATTACATTCCAGTCTCACGATCCGGCATTGGCGGCACGCGTCGCAAACGCCACAGCAGAAGCGTTCGTGCGCGAGCAAGTGCAAACGACAACAGCAACGGCTAGCGAAGGCATCGCATGGCTGGAAAGGCGGATGCGGGAGGTCGGTGATCAGATGAACAGGGCGACCCGGGTCGCCCAGGAGTTTCGCGCAAAACACGACTACAGCATCGGTCAGGACGAGACGCCCGTCGCCGGACAGGACCTCGTACACAGCGAAGGAAAGCCAACACACCAGATTACGCTGGAGCAATTGGAGGTTACCGCCGACACCTACCGAAAGATGTATGAAAGCCTGCTCGCGGCATATACAAACTCGGTCGACCAACAGCCTTATCTGATCGCCGATGCTCGCGTGATCACGTCCGCGACGAGCCCCAAGAAGGCAAGTCGGCCGCGCAGGACGCTGATCCTCGCCTTTGGCGCACTTGCCGGGATGGTAGCTGGCATCGGGTTCGCCGTGGCGCGACGCGGGCTCGATCGGAACGTGAGGACCCCGCGTCAGATCCGTCGCGAACTGGGCCTGGCCTGTATTGGAGAATTGCCGCCGGTCAGCTTCAGGCGGGGTGGTTTTGGCCGGCTTGACGAGGTACTCAGGAACCCGGACTCTTCATTCAGCGGCAGCCTCAGGAGCGTCAAGGCGATCATGGGCCTGGCCGGGGCCAACGCTTCAAGGGGGCGTCGCATCGGAATTACATCCGTGTCCCCCGGCGACGGCAAGAGCACCGTTGTAAGCAATCTGGCGGCGCTGTGTGGGGGGTCGGGCACGGCGACCCTCGTGATCAACGCCGACGATAAGTCGGCACTGGCCAACGAACGTCTCTTTTCCTCCGATTTCACCGTGATCGATCGGGATTCCGGCAACCCTAAAGACATCAGCAAGCAAATCCAATTCATTGAAAAGACATCGTTTTATTATTTGAAGAACGATGCGTCGAATTGGGCGAATTTGCTGATTCCCGATAATATGGAGAAATTGCTGAACGAAGTTGGCAGTTACAGTATCGTCATTGTTGAACTGCCACCGTTCAGTTCCGGTGCCGAAGGGCTTGCTCTCTGCCCGCTTCTTGATGGCGTGATTGTGGTGGCGCAGTGGGGCGTGACGTCGCTTGATCAGCTGGAAGACCTGACGCAGACACTCAAAAACACCAATTCCTCCGTCCTTGGCGTGTTGATGACACGTGTTCGTACTGTTTCGGCCCGGCGTTACCGGAAGCGCGCAGGTCAAGCGCCGCGCTGACATCCTGGCCTCCTCTCGGCAGCACGTCGCGCGCAAAAAGCATGCCCTCGGCCTTGAAGCCGGCTTGAACCGAGGGTGCGCAGCGGCTTTGCGATAACGATGCATCAAAAACAAGACCTTAAAGCGCGTCGCATGAATCCGTTCAAATGCGACGCGCTTTAGAGTCCGCGGCAAGTCTCGACACCGCCCCGTCAATCCGACACTTGCCCGTCAAAGGGAATCCGCGCCCCTTCGGGGCTCGCGAGTCGAAAAATCGATTCCGATATCGTGCCAGGCATTGAACGGAGCAGCCATTCGTCCGTACCCGGCCTAGCAACTAAGGGGTAGGCCACGCTGCCAAACAACCCCCGATCTACCACCTTTTCCTTGCTTGCCGGAGATCATCCGTCGTCGACAAGATGCAGGCAATAAGTTGAAAATCGAGCGCAAGCGGAAGATGTCCAACGTAACCGAAAGCAACCTGCGGCAGTGCGAAGACCTGGCTGTTGAAGGCTGGGCTCTACTGGTCGGAGCCGGGCCCCCCGCGACATCGCTTCTTCGGCGCGACAGCGACGCGGCCGCACGATCGATCACGCCAGACCTTCCGTCGCCTCAACTCAACGCAAGCCATGACCATGGCGCCGTTCCGTTTGAGCCGGATATGCGCACGGCAAGCATTGACGACGATGTGCGGACCGAAAGCCGAGAGCCTCTCGGCGGTTGGGCCAAGAGGCTGCTGGATCTGATGGTAGCCTCGACAGCGCTCATTCTGGCCGGTCCGATCTTGGTTCTTATCCCACTTCTGATCAAGGCCACCACAGGCGGTCCGGTGCTGTTCGTTCACCACCGTATTGGATTCAACGGAAAGGTCTTCGACTGCTACAAGTTCCGCACCATGGTACCGAATGCCGAGGAGGTGCTCCAACGGCATCTGAGCTGCAATCCACAAGCCGCCCAGGAATGGGCAGCCAACCAGAAACTGAAGTGCGATCCGCGTATCCTGTTTTTCGGAAGGATGCTTCGCAAATCGAGCCTGGACGAGCTGCCGCAGTTGTTCAACATCTTGCGGGGCGACATGAGTTGCGTCGGCCCGCGTCCTGTCGTTGCCGACGAATTGCAACGCTATGGCGCCGCATCGCATGAATATTTGAAGACGCGGCCAGGACTGACCGGCCTCTGGCAGATAAACGGGAGAAACACGACTGAGTATTCGCATCGCGTATTGCTGGACACGCAGTACGTTCGGACATGGTCTCTACGCCTCGATCTTTCGATCCTGATGCGGACGATACCGGCCATGATGAAGTTCGATCAGACCTCCTGACCTTGGCGATGTCAGGGGCGCGGCAGAAACGGCCTCAAGCGATTTTCGCCGACAAGGGATTGTCGCCCACTCTATTGTCCCCTTGGGCGATGCCGCAGCACGGCAATTGCAAGGCCGACCAGGTAGGCAATTTGGGTGACGACAACAAGATAAAACGTCGAGCGGATGGTGTTTGGAACAGACAGGTGAAGAAGACTGCCTACAGCGACGCTGCCGACGATCACCACCAAGGTCGTCACTATCAGCGCCGGCGCTCGCAACGTAAGCCCTATTGTCAGGGCAAGACCGGCAACGCCGATAATGGCAAGCAACACGGCGACCTCGTCCCTGGGTCAATCTACGCTGCGAGAACCAACCTTATCCTAAGCAAATCAGAGTCGCTGGTTTTTGTGAAGCCAAGCATTCAGCTCAGCGGTTCCGGCGGCGCCGTCAGGGTCTGGATCATTGATGGTCGGAGTGTGAAATGCAGGTTTCCCTCGTTGGGGCACTGATTTGCATGGGACTGCTGGCCCTCGTCGTTTATATGCGCTGGTCGCTGATCACTGCACTGATTGCCTCGCTGGCTTTTGGTGCGACGGCAATCGGGACAATAACCTCGCTTGGCGGTTCATCGCCGCTTATCTTTACCGTCTTTGATATGCTCGTGATAGTAGCCGCGCTGGCTCGACGGGGAATCTGGAGAGAAATAGGCGCGGTCTTCGTTCGTATAGGTGCCGCATGGATCGTCTGCGCGCTGATGATCTATGTCTGCATCGGAGCGCTGTTATTTCCGAGGCTCTTTGCAGGGCAGACAAGCGCCTTCGTCGCTTCCCGCACCGGCAGGGGCGTCTACGAAGCGGCCTTGGCGCCGGTATCGGCCAATATCTCTCAGGCGGGATACTTTATTCTGGGAGGGCTGACGTTCCTGGCGGCCTGTCTGCTGCTTCGGCGCAGCGGCACGTTAGCGGATATCAGGCGGGGCTTCTTCCTGTGGTTCAGCTTGCACGTGCTGATGGGCGCCCTGGATTTGCTGGGCAAGGTGCTCGGTGCCGGCGACATCCTTGCCCCGATCCGTACGGCCAACTACGCCATGCTGACGCAGGTCACGGAAGCTGGGTTCTGGCGGATCGCGGGGGCGTTTTCAGAGGCATCGTCGTTCGGTGGGGCATCGCTGGCAGGGCTGGCGTTCACCTACACCTATTGGCGCAAGACCGGATCCAAATTCGCATTGGGGTTAGGAGCGGCCCTGTTTGTTCTCCTGCTGCTGTCGACATCGTCGACCGCCTACGTTGGTCTTGCAATCGTAAGCGTGCCCGTTGTCTTTTCCATCGTGAAGTCGCTCGCTTCAGGTCGGCTGAGGTTGGGGGAGGCACTGCTTATCGCGTTGCTACCGCCCTTGCTCCTCTCCGCGATGGCCGCCAGTCTGTTCTATCCGCATTTCTTCGATCCGGTCTTGCAGCTTGTCGACAACACGGTAATCAACAAAGTCACATCAGCCTCCGGCCAAGAGCGCAGCTACTGGAACTACAAAAGCCTGCAGTCTTTCTTCGATACAGGTGGACTGGGGGTCGGGTTGGGAAGCTCGCGCGCCTCGAGTTGGCCGATCGCGGTGCTTTCCCAGTTGGGGCTGTTCGGCACCGCGATGATGACAGTTCTGTTGGCAATGCTGGTGCGGGGGGTGCGGGGTGGCCGCGGTCGCATCGATCCCGAGGTCGACGCGATCGCGTCGAGTGTCCGCGCTTGCGCCTTATCGGCGCTCGTGGCTGGATCCCTGGCAAGCGGCGGCGCCGACCCGGGTATCGTTTTCTTGATTCCTCTCGCCGTCGTTCTTGTCAGCCGGTTCTTGCCTGTTGAAGACGACAGTGTTGCTGAGGCTCCTGTAAGGACGCTCCGGCATTCGCGCGATTCCAGCGAACAGGTGATTAAATCGCAGGTCGGCACTGTTCCCGGCCGCGCCTAAAGCGATCTAGGCTCAGAGCTTTCGGAAGTATCCATGAGCTCCGAAACCCATAGTGCTATCGAATCCACCATACAAAAGCGCAACCTTTTCGGGTTTATCGCTAAGGAACTCGTCGCAGGCCTTCTTTACCCCCGGATAGAGATCGACTGAGTCGAACAATCCAGGATCACTGTAGTCGTCTATCAGACATGCAGCACCCTTTGATAGGCGAGGATATACATACTCCAAGCTGACCTTGACCGAGTCGTATAGGTCACCATCCAGATGCGCAAATGCAATTTTGTCCGGCAACTGTGTGGGAAGCGTATGTTCGAACCATCCCTGGTGAAGAATAGGCTGCCGAAGATTCAAACGCTTGAAGTTTGCCATGAGCGCATCCTTCGTAGTGGCCATGTCGCCCTTGTGAGCGTTGGCGTGGCCGTCTTCGGCACTGGCGTTCGGGAGACCTTCGAAGCTGTCATACAAGTGAAGGTTCCTGCTTGGATCGTAGTGCTGAAGTATGCGTTGGAATACCACGGCTGACTTGCCTTCGTGGCATCCCAATTCACAGAAGTCTCCCGGTACGTTGTAGAAAAGCGCTGCGCCTGCCAAGTGATACATGTCCATTCTCTGTTCAACACTGGTCATCCAGCCCGTGCGAACAGGTGGTGCGAGGACGAGATTTATTCCAAGTTTTCGGAGAACCTTGTTGGCAAAGCGAACCGTCTGAGACTTGGATGGCTTCTGTTGAATCCATTCATCGAACGTGTTGGTCAAGAAGACGTTCGGTAGGTCAGTTGCTTGCATAGCGAAGTCTCTTTTCCTCTCATAGAGCGCGATGGCGATAGAGCTATATAGTGCGTGTATTGGTCAAGGAAGTTACCTGATCTACATCAAGCAGTCGCGCGTTGCTACCTAATCCTTCTAGCAAGACCCGCCGGGAGGCTACGGAACGCCTACAGTATCGCCGGCGGTTTCTGCCTTGAGTTCTATTCCCGGCGCCTCGTGCCGCTCGGTCGATGTCAGGTCCAGCGCGCCCGTTTCATCCTCAGCCAGTGGTATTTCAACCTTGATCGTGTCTCCGGGCTCGACGGCACTCGTTTCGCTAGCTTGGATTTGCACTGTCGCACCATCCGCCGACGGCCGGAAAATCGTGTAGATCGGCGCAGCCAGCTCCGCATCAGTTCGGCGGGCAAGAAGGCTCGGGGCAGAAACCGCGGACTCGTACAATAGCCGCCTTGCCGTCTCTGTCTTGCTTTCGAGAGCATCGAGCTCAGCTTGCGTTTGACGCAGGTCGATCGTTACCTCATTTTTGCGCCCATCCTGGAGCTCGAGAATTGATATGTCAGTTTTGCTGATTTCCTGACGCCCACGCAGCAGACTGGTTTCCGCCGACAACCTCTCGCTCTGCGCCTGGGCAAGGGCCCGCTCTAGAGAAAACTCGCGCGGGGCCGCCGCAAGGCCTTTGACGACAAGCGCCGAAACCGCTGTCAACTCTTTCTGGATTGAGCCGATTTGCTTGTCGAGGAAAACGAGTTGCGCTTCCAGCGAGGCAAGTTCCTTCTGGAGGAACTCGCGCAGTCCATGAAGCGCCCTGACCTGAGTGTCCAATCCCTCGCTGCGCGCCTGGAAGATCAGGCGCTCCTGCTTCAAGAGCATCGCAAAGACGTCGTCTTGAATGCGGGAGGTCAATTGGGCCGGAAACTGAATGTCGCTGGCATGCGAGAGTTCCGCCTCGAGTCGTGCCTTGCGAGCGATGAGACTGGCCTCGTTCAGTCTGAGCAGGCTCACATCCCCTTCGCCCTGGATCACTTCGCGCTCGAACCTGGCGTCCCTGTCCTCTCGAGTCCGCAACCCGCCCGCGATGCTCAATGCCTGCAACACGGTCAGCCCAGGCCGGTATGCGAATTCTCCCGACTGCGTCACCTTGCCGACAACATAGAACGGTCGGAACTGGACGATTTCCACCGCCGTATTCGGTTTTCGGGCAAGGCCGGTACTTTTCATGAGACTGTCGCCGATCGAGTTTGCGATCTCACCGGTGGTGAGTCCGGCGGCCTTGATTTCGCCGACCAGCGGTAGCGAAACGGAGCCATTGGGACCGACCGTGTACTCGTCGTTGAGAGCATCCCAGCCAAAAATCTTGTCGCGTGACGCACGCCATTCGTAGACCTTGACGCGGAGCTTGTCCTGCGGACCGAGCACATACTCTTTGTCGTTTGCAGCCGAGGCACCCAACATGCCGGCCAGGGATATCCCCGCATACACCACGACGTGGAGAATGCGCCAACCTTTGCGCTGAGCCGACAACTGGCCCAGGCGCCGAACTCGATGATTTGAGCGAGCGTCGCTGTCGACTGAAAAGGGCAGTTCCTGGAGCATCTCTTACCTCTGCACTAGATCTTCTCTTTCCTCTGCACTAGATCTTCAGAATATACTCGGGCTCCACCCGGCCCCTTGCCACATGTGAAAGGGCCAGGAGATTGCCGCGCAGACGCCCTCGCCGGTCGACGTAGGATTCCGGCCAGAGGCTGCGCATGAGATTGGCGAGCAGATTTTTGCCCATCAATCTAAGTGCGAAAGTCGATGGGACGGTGCCTTTGCGGACGAGGTAGATCGGATTCGCCACTTGGGAATAGCCGAAACGGATGCCGTTTACGCGACCGCTCTTGATGCCGAGGTGAACCCCGCGGATCGACGGCAAACGGACGACCCGCCCTCTGGCTCTCAACTGGCTGGTGAAATCAACGTCTTCCTGCCAGCCATAGAGCGCAAGCCGTTCGTCGAAGCGCAGGCCGTTGATGAATGCGGCCCTGATCGACATGTTGCATCCATAGGCGCTGAGTTGATCCACCCCACGCGATTCAGTCGCAGGGCCGGCCTCGCGAAGCGCCTGGATGCCCTCGTCCCATGTGAGCCCTGCGGTTGTCGCGCCGTCCTTAAGCACGTGTCCCGTCATCACTGCCCAGTCGGGCTGCTGCTTGAACGCCTTCGATACGCCTTCGAGGTAGTCGTCCGCCGGAATGAAATCGTCGTCGAAAAAGGTGATTATGTCGAAACGGTCGCCTGCGACGTCGAGGGCGATGTTGCGCTGCGCCGGCAAGCCGGTCCTTCCGACGACGCGCGATACGGGAAACCGGCAAACCGTGTTACCGGGAATATGGCTGGCGTCGGGGGCCGACAGTATCACGGCGTCAGGGAGCAGGGTCTGTCGCTCAAGCTGTGCGAGAAGCCGAGCCACTTGTTCTTTGCGACCAAACGTTGCGACGATCACCACCACTTTCATCGACGATCAACTCTCCTCGCGAGCAATGGATTACAGATACGGCGTGCGACCACTGCTTGCGAAGTGAGCGCGCTGTGATCCTAATCCGCCGGCCGCGCCGATACAGCCTGCGCATAAGGTTAGCGTTGAGGCCTGCTTAGGCCCATCGAAGTAGTAGACGTACCTCGTTGGAGTACATCCGGCCTCGGGAGGGTGCGGCGCTTAACCCGATAGGCAACTTGTTTGGACGGGACGGACGGCACACAGTCGCTGAGCATCCGGGCAACAAGAATTCCGGAAAAAAAAGTGCCAACATTCCGTGAGGGGCAAAGCATGCGCCATGTGCGACAGCCGAAAGCAACCACTATGGTGGGCCGTGATGCCAAACATTTGCGATCCATCAGCAAGACGCCATTTGCCGCGATAGACCGCAACGCCCGCATCGCCGTCGTGCATGATTGGTGCCCCAACTTTCGGGGAGGGGAGCAGGTCCTTGCTCGTATCTGCAAGACTTTTCCAAGAGCCGAGGTCTTCACCCTCTTTGATTTTCTCCCGAAGGAAATCAAGGAAGAGTATTTTCCAGGCGTAATTTTCCACGTTTCCGGCATGAATCGACTTCCGTTCGTGGAAAAGTACTACAGGTCACTTTTCTTTCTCTGTCCGTTTATGATCGAACAATTTGATGTCACGGGTTATGACGCGGTAATTTCCTCTTCGGCCGCATTCTCTCGAGGCGTTCTGACTCGCCCAGACCAACTACACCTGTGCTATGTGCACAGTCCGGTGCGGTATGCGTGGGACGAACAATTCTCCTATTTGCAGCAAGCCGGCCTGGGATTTGGACCAAAAGGTCTAGCCTTTCGTTACATGCTTCACAGGCTGCGGACCTGGGACACCCGAACGGCACATGGTCCTGACCTGATGCTGGCAAACTCGAATTATGTCCGCTCTCGAATCGAACGGATTTACGGCCGCGACGCGCGGGTAGTCCATCCGCCGGTCGCCATCGAGGATCTTAAATTCGTGGTCAACAAGGATGACTACTACGTCACGGCCGCGTTCCACGCCCCGTATAAGCGTACGGATCTGATAATCGAGGCGTTCAGCAAAACGCCGTCGCGTCGCCTGGTTGTTGTAGGCGACGAAGTACAATCCAAGCATCTGCGATCGCTTGCCGGCTCCAACATAGTCTTCACCGGTTATCTGCCGCGGCATGAATACATCGAAAAAATCGCCAATGCTCGTGCGATGGTGTTCGCTGGATGCGAGGATTTCGGGATAACGCTTGCCGAGGCCCAAGCGTGTGGTACTCCATTGATCGCCTTCGGCCGCGGAGGTGCGCGCGACATTGTCCGGCCGCTTGGCGAGAGCGCCCATCCGACAGGTGTGCTCTTCGACCGTCAGGCCGTCGATTCCGTAGCTGGGGCCATTGATCTATTCGAGAAAAATGCACTGTCCATTACGCCGCACGCCTGTCGCATGAACGCGACCCGGTTCTCCGAGGAAAGATTCGACCTGGCGATTCTCGACGCCCTTGGCCTGGCCCAGTCTGTCCAACTCGCTCGCGCAACCGAGTACAATGAACTCTTCGGAGCCGAGAGCTCGACGCGCGATATAACCGGTTCACTTGTCGAGCCAATTCTACAATGAACTCATTTGACCTTCCCATGGCAAGTAACAGCAAAACGCTTCGATCGGCCGTGTGCCCGTGCTGCTCGGCGCCAGTCAGCCGGTCAATCTACCGGGTCGAAGCCATCCCGGTGCATAGTTGCGTCCTGCTTAACTCGGCCCAAGAAGCCCATGCCTTTCCTCGTCGCGACCTTGACCTCGCATTCTGCGAAGCATGCGGGTTCATATTCAACAGGGCCTTTGACGAGACGATCATGGGGTACTCCACCAACTTCGAGGAATCCCAGCATTTTTCCAGCACCTTCAACAATTTCGCGAAGGGACTTGCACGCGAGATTGCACAAAAATGTGCGATAGCCGGCAAGCACGTGTTAGAGATCGGCTGCGGCAAGGGTGAATTTCTCCGCGAACTTTGCATGACGGCCGGCGCCACCGGGCTCGGCATCGATCCAGCTTATCGAGCCGACAAAGGCCGTAATGACGAGTACGGCGACGTCAAGATCATCGTCGATTTTTTCGGACCGGACTACCAGCATCTCCAGGCGGATACGGTCCTCTGTCGCCACACGCTCGAACACGTAAGCTCGGTGTCGAGTTTCGTGCGGCTGATCCGCAAGATGATCGGCAAGAGGACCCAGGATTGGGCGGTCTTCGAGACGCCGGATGCAAAACGTGTGCTCGTGGAGAGCGCGTTCTGGGACATTTACTACGAGCATTGCTCCTATTTCAGTCCTGGCGCGCACGCACGCCTGTTTCGCCAGGAAGGTTTCGACGTTACCGATCTGGAGCTCGTCTACGACAACCAGTACATCGTTCAGTACGCCCGGCCGTCAGCCGGCCGGACGACGCCGAGACTACCGCTCGAGCACGATCTGGAAGTGATGCACCGTTTGGCGGAAACCTTTCCCGCCCGCGTGCGAGCCGCTCAGACTTGCTGGCAGGAGCGCATTCGCGCCGCGCACGCCGCCGGCCGGCGGGTCGTCCTGTGGGGCGGCGGCTCCAAGGCAGTGTCGTTCCTGACGACCTTGCAGCTTGGAGACGAAGTCTGGGCAGCAGTCGACATCAACCCCTACAAGCAAGGCAAGTTTACGCCCGGAACCGGGCACCCGGTCATCGCGCCAAGCGACTTGTTGGACGCTCCCCCTGATCTCGTCATCGTCATGAACCCGATATACCTGAATGAAGTGACGCAATCCTTGATTGCGCTGGACCTTCGAGCGGAAGTCGTCGCGGTCTGATTGCGCTCTCTCGTCAAAGAAGAACCCGAAATGGAACGTCCTAAGTCGCCGCAAGTGTCCCTTGGTATGCCGGTCTACAACGGCGAGAATTTCGTCGCCGAAGCGATCCGGTCGATCCTCGAGCAGGACTTCGGTGATTTCGAACTCGTCATCACCGACAACGCTTCGACGGATAGAACAGCCGATATATGTCTGGAATTCGCGAGGCTGGACAAGCGCGTCCGTTATGTCCGAAACGCGCGCAATTTGGGCGCCGGTGCCAATTTCAATCGAGCTTTCCAGCTGAGCACAGGCGAATATTTCAAATGGTGCGCGCACGATGACCTCTTGAGCGGTGGTTTCTTGACAGACTGCGTGCGTGCGCTTGACGCGAATGCCCGCCACGTTATTGCCTACCCGCGCCTGCTGGGAATCGACGAGACAGGGCAGCTCACTTCCTATGTCGAAAGGGTGCTGCCGGACATGGAAGGACCGTGGCCCGCATCCCGCTTCCGGTTGATGGTTGCTGCGCACGGTTGGGATGCTGCGATGTTCGGCCTTTGGCGTCGGGAATCCTTAGCCAAGACGACATTGCACGAGCCCTACTACGGCTCCGATTGTGCGCTTCTGGCCGAGATGGCTCTTCTCGGGACGTTTGTTCATGCGCCCAACGCGATACTGTACAGCCGTGACCATCCGACGCGCTCGGTGCGGTTGCCAAGCTCCGAGCGATTGGCTTGGCAAAATCCTGGTGACTCCGCGGCGAATGCCTTTGAATTGTCGAGGCGGCTAAAACACCTCGTCGCAATTGCCTATCGGCACAGGCGCACAGCACCGTTGGGCATGACACTGCTTCATCTGGTTGCGTGGATCTTGGATCCGCTGCTTATCGCAAGATTGTTCCTGGAGCTTGTAGGCGCCATATCTCCGCAGCTTCGTACCAAGCTCCGCGGCGCCGGCCTGGGAGCGCTGAAACGCATTCATGCCGTGTCAAACCGATCGCCTGGCTAGAAACGAGTGATCTGGTGCGACGCCCGTCGGGAGGCTTTGTATGAACCTTCGCCAAGTCACGCCCGCGGCCTCAACAGTGTCAGCCTTCCGAAAATTGCCGGAGGGCTCGGGCAAGAGAAATCTGGTGATCGTCCGGGCGGGGCGTAGCTCTTTGCATGCCGGCTGGACTGAGGGGGCGGGCGACGCCGACTTCGATCTTCTCGTCGCCGCCTACGAGGCTGGCGTCTCCCATGGACAGGACGAGTTCAGCGTATTTCTCCCGGGGCGCAAGATCGCCGGCTATCATGCCTTGTTTCAATGCTACCCTGAAATTGTGATGCGATATGATCTCATTGCACTGATCGACGATGACATCGAGACGACGAAGCTGGACTTGAATCGTCTGTTCGCCATAGGCCGCCGCTATAAACTTGATCTGTTTCAGCCAGCACTGTCTTGGGACAGCTATTTCTCCTACGCAGCGACGCTTGTCATCGGCAAGCGATATTTATTGCGATATACCAACACGGTCGAGATGATGTGCCCGGTGTTCAGCGCCAGGTGCCTGCAAACGGCATTGAAATTGTTCGGGCTCGGCTACGAGACGGGAATAGACCTTCTTTGGACCCGCCTGACTGACATGCCTTGGTTGCGGTACGCCATCGTTGACGATGTCGTTGTGAGACACACGCGGCCCGTCGGGACAACAAAGTCGCTTCAAGGTTTCGCCGCCAACGAGCGTTATGACGTGCAGGTTGATGCTGTGCTGAAGAGGTTCGGCGCTGCGTTTCGCGGGTTCGTAACCTATGCAGCGGTGGACCGGCGCGGGCAGCTCATCCGGTCTCGCTTTCTGATCGGCCTTAACTCGCTGTCCCTTTGGCGGGCGCTGCCCAAGACGCCACTTAGATGGCCGCAGTTTATGCGCCGCTCGACCGACTATACGCGACACTGCTGGCTGAGGCCGGTCAACCTGCAACGGATCGACGTCGAAGGAGTGGTTAAGTCAGGCCGTCAGCCGCAAAGTCTGGGTCGCCGGCTCAGGCAACGATGATATCGGGCGCGAGACCAAGCTTGTGTGCCGCCTGGGCAACTTCGTCTCGATAGAGCGGTCATCACGATGATTGACCGCACGGGTCGGCCGCGTAGGCTCTCCGGCCCAACCACAGCTGTGCCTGTGCCTGGAGCAAAGCGCTCTTGCTTGTGCGGGTTGACGTCGACCAGAGCGCTTATCCGCGCGCCCTCGGGAACGACGTTGACGAAAGTGATACCGTTTGATCCCGCACCCCAGGCAAGGTAATGGGTAATCGCGCCACCAGGCGACTTTGTCGCGATAGTTTTGGTCGAAGCGGCGGACCAACGTATCAATCCTTCCAGTCTTGAAAGACCAGCGGTCATCCCGGTTTCGGGAGGCTTGCTTCGATGAAGAGGTACTGGTCACGGTCGCGTCCCCACAGGTGGTGTAGCTCGGCGGTAGCGACGCCGCTCGCGAGCGCGCCCTCGATAGCGCTGTTGCGATCGAGCGGCTTTGCGGTGGTCATCGACAGAACTTGCGCGCGCTCGAGGAGAAGACTCCGGATTCCGATCTCTTGCGCGAGATGATTGGCTTTGCCGCCGAGAGGTTGGGGGCGCCACCGGCGCCGGCTGGAAGGGCTCCTATTTCCCCGGGTTCTTCTACAGGTCGCGCCCGACACCAAACTAGCCGCGAAGCCTGAGGAACAAGTCTCGCGCATTGAACAGGTCAGAGCGCACCAGCACGAAGAGAGCCGTACAATAGACAGCGGCTCCAAGGACAATTGCGCTAATAAGAAGCGTCTCCTGTGAGGCGTGCTCAGGCGCGCTGCTTAGCCACGCGCTGACGGCGCCGAACATCAGGAGGGCGGCGAGAGCCAGTCGTGGGAAGATCTCAAGGGGTCTCAGCACGTCGATACGCGCGATGCGCTGAGCGTAGAAGAGGAAGATTGGTAGGAGGACCAGGCCGCAGGCTACGAGCGCCACCATTGTCATCTCGAGGCTGATCTGCGCAGTGACGGACAACAGCATCGTTGCGACAACAGAGTAGGCTATGTTCAACTTCAGGATCAACCTGGAGTGACCCATTGCAAGGATCGTAAACGCGCAGAGGCTGTCAATCGTGCGTTGCAGGCCCAGCAGCATGAGAATCTGGACAGCGACGACCCCGCTGGCCCATTGGGGGCCGAAGATAAAGGGAACCGCGATCGGTGCGATCGCGGCAAATCCGATGAATGCAGGAAACCCCGCTATCCCGGCGATGCGGACGGTCGTGTTGAAGAAGCGGTCGATCTTTTCGGGTTGATCTTGAATCCGTGCCACGGTGGGCATAGTGACAGCCATCAGCGGACTGAGGAATACTTGCACCAGAAGGTCGAGCGGACGACGGGCGAGAGCATAGACTCCGACCGCGTGGGGGCCGAGGAACGTACCGAGTAGGACCTTTGGAATTTCCTCATTCAAAAAACTCCAAAAAGTCTGGACGATAAGCGGGCCACCAAATCCTAATAGGTCACGAACCTTTGCATAGGAGAAGGTCAGACGGGGTCGCCAAGAACTGCCAACGAGCAGGACAGCGGTTTCCACAGTCGCTTTTGCAAGGTGCATCCAAATCATGCTCCATACGCCGAAACCGCCTATTGCCAAGACGATGCCGAGTGTGCCGCCGACGACGGTGCCGGCAAGCGTACGCAACGCGAACAAGCGGAACTCGAGTTGGCGCTTCAACACAGCCGCAGGTACCGACGAGAGGGCCTGGATTACGACGACCACGCTGCTCCAGCGGATGAGATCTTCGAGAATGGGCTGTCCGAACGCTGCAGCAATCAAACCGGCAGACATCCAGATGAGCCCGCTAATCACCGCGCCGCTCGCGGCGAGAAGCCAGAAGGCCGAGTCAAAGTGTAAGGACTCAATTTTAGGATGCTGAATGAGTGCCTCCGGTATTCCGGTCGTGACCGGAACAGCAAGAATGACGGGTACAACCATGGAGAGGGCGGCGAGGCCGAATGCTTCAGGTCCGAGGTGCCTGGCCAATACGACAAAAACGGCAAACATGGCTGCTTGCCGCCCCCATGTTTCGACTGCTGTCCAAGCTGCGCCGGTGACAATCTTCGCGCCGATCGATGTCATCGCATGTCTCTTTGCCCGTTGGAGGACGGAACTGCGACTTTCGATCGCGCAGTCAAGGCTTTCCGTCGTCGTCTCACAGCTGCGCCGCTAGCGATCTGGCCTGGTCTACGTGAATAAAAAGGAGAGCCGTCGATCTCTCTCCGGCTACCGTTTATCGAGCTGGAACCTCGCGAACGCAGAGTTGTCGCGGGACACAGATGGCGTTTCGCATGCTTGCTCGTCATTCTATTCCACCACCCCACAAGCACGCATGGCTGAGGATGCTGTGGTTGGCGAGGAAGGATGGCTGCTTCCAGTTCTTATTGGTCATAGGCAGCTCCTCTGGAAATCCTCTTTGTAGCGCAATCAAATTAGGCGGTTATCGCTGCGGGCGCGTCGCTGGGATTCGAATTCGTTCGAGTGCATCTTGCCAAACCTTACGCCGGAGCGTGGGAACGTAAACGTCCCCAAACGACGTATGTCTTACGCCCCTCCGGGCAGTTTGGTGCAGCCCGATTACCGAGGGACCATCCCGCGTCCCACACGCCGATCCGCACAGGCGATCAAGAAGCGGGAGCTACCTCTTTCCGCGCTGGCTGATATTCAAGGGCAAACGAGGTGCCCGCGGCAATCAAAGTGAGAGCGCTCTCTGCCAGATTGTCGGGCTATAACGAGACGAGAAAGTCCGATGACCCTTGGTGGAATGGCCGTGTTGATCCCGACCGGCACGGTCATTGGAGTATCCCCTGCCAATCCCGTTCTGCGCTTCGTGCCGCCGCGGTTGAATTGAACTTTTATGCAACCACAATCTCCGGTGTGAAGCCGAGCTCCGCTACGAGACTGGTGATCTCCTCGCGGTAGAGCGGGTTCATGACGATGATTGATTCGACTGGCTGGCCGCGCAACGCCTCCGGAGCAAGGACCGGAGTGGCGGTTCCTGGGGCAAAGCGACCTTGCTTGTGCGGATTCACGTCGATGATCGCGCGGATCCGATCGGCGCCTGGCACCACGTTGACGAATGTAATGCCCTTCGATCCCCCTCCCCAGACGACGGTCTGCTGGGGATTGCGCCTCGCGATGTAACCACCCAATCGCTCGATCTTGTCGCGATAGGCGCGCTCGAAATCGCGGACGAGCATCTCGATCTCGCGGCTGTCAACGGAAGTAGTGTACTTGGGGGCAGCCGGCCGCGCCTCAATGTAAAGATATTGCTCGCCGAAAGACGTCCCTGCATCCAGCACTCGAAAGCCAGCTGTCTCGAACGCCGCGTTCAGCGAAGCGGGCGTGAAATAGGAGGCGTGCTCATAAATGAGGTCCCAGATTCCCATATCTCGGAGCGTGTAAAGGACATTCGGGACTTCAAAGAAGAACACCGTCTCCGGTCCGATGCCCGGATGGGCGCGAAGGGCGCGCAGGAATTTCACCGGCTCGGCGATATGTTCGAGAACCTGGCGGCATACCACCAGGTCCGGACGCAAATCCGCGTAGGAATCGCCGAACCAGTCGTTGATAAATCGTACGCCAGGGACCACCTCCCCCCGATTGTCCTCGAAGCTCTTGTCGAAACCGATTCCCTGCGCACCGCTGATCAAGCTGAGCCGCTTCAGGAAATCCCCCTTGCCGCATCCAATATCGACGATCGTCTTCCCGGAGAGCGCGTAGGTCCTGCTCAGGCGCTCGGCCAGTGTTTCAACAAACGCCACGAAACGGGCGGAGAAATGAAGCGAATTCTCGTAGCTTTGCGTATAACCAATGCGATTTTCCTCGAACGAGGCATTGAAGACGTGCGTGCAGCCGAGGCAGAAGGTAGTCGCAAATCTGCCGGTCTGTGCCGCGCGCGCCGATGCCGCGTCCGCACAAAGCGCGTTGCAGAGCAGGGGCAACGCTTCGAATAGCACCGAATTGAGCAGATTTCGCTGACCGCAGACCAAGCAATCGGTTCGAATGGAACCCGCCGACTGCGTCGGTCCATCGGCTTTCAGGCAAGCCATTTGCGCGCGGTCCGCCTGTTTTGTCATATGATTCTCGGCGTTGGGACGGGGAGGATGAATTTTCCGCCGCGTGCACGATACTCGGCCTGTTGATCGAGAATTTCGTCTACGAAATTCCAAGCAAGGAGAAGGACGTAATCGGGTTGCACCTCGAGAAGCGCTTCAGTCGAGCGGATCGGCAGGCGCTGTCCGGGCATATATTTGTTGTGTTTATGGACGTTGCGATCCACGACGAAGTCCACGAGGTCGCACCCGATGCCGACGGTGTTAATCAGCGTTGCTCCCTTGGCTGCCGCTCCATAGGCGGCAATCGTGGCACCCTGCGACTTTAACCGGCGCAAGAGCGTGGAAAGGTCGCGCTTCAGCGCGTCGACCTTGGTGGAGAAATCGCGGAAATAGCCGATTGCATCGATCCCGCGCGAGGCCTCATGGGCAAGTTGTTCCTTTACTGTCGCCCCCACGTTCTCGCGCGTTTCCACGTAAAGGCGCAGCGAACCGCCGTGGATTGAAAGGTGCTTGACCTCGTTGAGGTAAAGCCCGTGACGGCGAAACAGCTTGTCCAGTGCAGTAACTGAAAAATAGCAAAGATGCTCGTGATAGATCGTGTCGAACTCACAATGTTCGATCAAAGGTTCGACATAGGGTGCCTCGATAACCGCCACACCGTCATCCTTGAGAAGTCGGGCAATTCCTGCCACAAATCCGTTGGTGTCGGCCACGTGGGCGAGCACGTTATTGGCATGGACAATGTCCGCGCGCATGCCTTGCGCGCGCAGCGTTTCAGCGAGATCGCGGGTGAAGAACGCACAGCGCGTGGGCACGCCGACCCTCTCGGCAGCGGCGGCAGGTCCGTCGGCGGGATCAATTCCGAGCACCCGGATTCCCGCTTCGACGTAGTTCTTCAGCAGATAACCATCATTGCTCGCCAATTCGATGACAAGGCTCTCCGGGCCAAGACCGCGGCGGTTGATCAGATCAAGCGCATTCGCACGCGAATGCTTCAAGAGAGCAGGGGAGAAAGAAGAATAATATGGATAAGAATCGGCAAAAAGGATTATCGGATTCACCGTCTCGGTGATCTGGACGAGGCTGCAGTCTTTGCAGAACGCGACGCGCAGCGGAAAAATGGGCTCCGGTTCGCTGATGTCGCTGCTGGTGAGAAGGCGATCGGCCAGTGGCGTTTTACCGAACTCGAGAAACGTCTCAATGCCACTTCCACCGCAAGATCGGCAGGCCCGCTCGGTCACCGACTTCGCATCTAGGCACATCATGTCCATATCGTCCCCCTTAGCCCTGCTCAGTCTGCTTTGGCCAGAACGGGAACGAGACCAGGTGCTCGTCCAGTTCGCAATCGCGGATCAGCTTTTTCACGTGGGCGATGCGCTTGAAGCGCTCCCCTCGAACTCTTCAAGCAAGAGACCAACAGTGCCGAATGCCTCGTGGAGCTGCGCGACGCCGCGTCGGCCGTCCATTGCGGCTTGAACGCGTGCAGGCTCTCGGTTTCCTCGGCCAGCCGTGTCCCAAATCCTCCCCCGAGGGTACCCACTTTCATAAAAGTCTTCCCCACCAACAGACACAGGCCTCGAACGCCAGTGAGTTCTGTTACCATGGGCGATCGGCGTTCAACAATGCGAGCGAACGGATGATGGAAGCGCACCAATGGGGATTAGGCGGACCTTCAGCACCATGCTTGCTAGTCAATTGCGACTGCGACTTAGGCCGTTTGAGGTAGGCGACTGGTCAGCGTCGGCTGTCGTTGTTGTGCCGCATCCGGATGATGAGATGCTGGGTTGCGGTGGCGTTGCGGCCAAAAAGATTGCCTCGGGTGCCCAGGTCCGTTTTGTTTTTTGTCACCGATGGCGCCGTCTCCTCACCGCGACCTTAGGCATCCTGAAACCTTGCGGACACGCGAGGCCGGAGCCATAGAAGCAGTGCATCGTCTGGGCGCATCCGAAAGTGTTACATTCTTACGCCTTCCAGGCGGGGCGGCCAATCATCACGTTCATGAGATAACAAATGCGGTCGTGTCGATGCTCAAATCATGGCGGCCGCGGAGCGTTTTCGTGAACTATGCAAAGGATCCGACTTCCGATCATGTCGCCATCAATGCAGTAGTTCGCGCGGCGCTTCGTGCTTATGGTCGCCCTGTTGCGGTATTAGAGTATCCAGTCTGGATTGGTACCATTGCGTCGTCCACGCTCAATAGCCTCGCCTATCTTGGCGACGTTATGGGCATATCGCGGGAAGCGCTGGCGGCGCATGCGCGCAGATGCAGCGCCTGGAGAACCAAGATGAATGGCGGACGCTGTCGGACTTGTCAGGGGGAGATTTCGTCGGGCGGTCGCTGGCCGACTACGAAATGTTCACACGCTGCGAAATCAACATTTAGCATGTTCGGCCGCCTGATCGCGGTCCTGGTGATCGGGTACACCCTCGCAAGTTGCGAGGCCGCTCGGGGACAGGGGCCTCCCGAAGAAATTCTACAGTCGGGTCTTGTTTTTGAACGCAAAGAGATTGCCCCCTATTCAGGAGACGTAAAGCTTGTTGGCGATATAGACGGCGACAGTCGACTAGATTTCGTCCTTGGCGGCTTCCCCGAGGATGCGATGTCTTGGTGGCGGTGGCCCGATCTGGTTCACACCGTAATCGCGAGGCCTCGCGTCGAGTTCACCACCGACGGAGTGCTTGCCGACATCGACGGGGACGGTGATCCCGACATCGTCACGGCCGATGGGCCCGATGCTGTCAATCTCGTCTGGTTCGAGAACCCGCGGCCGAATGGTAACCCGACCCACGGTCCCAGCTGGAATCGTCGGGAAATCGGTGCAGTCGGCAGCTGGGGCAAAGACATCAAGGCGGCTGATTTCGACGGGGACGGCCTCGTTGATATCGTCGTTCGGGCGCCTGGCGAAGTGATGATTTTCTTCCAAGAAAGCCCCAACTCCTGGGCCCGCGTTGGCTTTTTCTTCAACCTTGGCGAAGAGGGAATGGCAATTGGTGATATTGACGGCGATGCTGATGTCGATCTCGTCCTGCACGGAGTATGGGCGTCGAATCCGGGCGCAGCGGCAGCACGCGATGCAGCACTATGGCGCAGCTATGAGCTTGGTCCGTTCAATCCTGCATTCAAGGCGCTCGTCACCGACCTTGACCAGGACGGCCGCGCCGACATTCTGACTTCAAGTTCCGAGCACACTGACGACGTCGCCTGGTTCCAGCCCCTCGCCGGACCGACGGGCCGCTGGATCCGCCATGTCATTCAGCCTTCTGTCGCGGGCGCCCATACGCTGCAGGCCGCCGACATGGACGGAGACGGGGACAACGATGTCGTTGTCGGGCAGATGCATACGACCGAGGAGCGCAAGCTCGCGATTCATTACAATGTCGACGGGCGAGGAACGCGCTGGGCCCGTCAAGTGATCGACGATGTGGGTCTCCACAACGGCGTCGTCGCCGATGTCGACAGGGACGGCGATTTTGACATCTATGGGGCGAACTGGGTGGGCAACCCGCCTGTCAGAGTGTGGATCAATCGGCTGGATCCGCCTGCATCGGTCCGCCTCGACCGCTGGACCTATCATCGTATCACGAACGGGCACGTCCGCTCCTTTGGGGTCGCTTTTTCCGCCATGGATGGTGATGATCTCACTGACATCATCTCGGGTCCGTTCTGGTACCGTCAACCGTCCGAAGCCTGGAACACAGAATGGGAACGGACACCGCTTGCCGAGGGTGTGGACGCGGTCGCAGCCCTGGATCTCGATGGTGACGGGCGCGGGGAGGTCATAGCACAGCGCGGCGAAGGCAGGGCTCTGCACCTGGTGTGGCTCCATGCCGAGGACATTGAAGCGCACCGCTTTGAAGAGCACGAGATCGGAGAGGTTCCCGCCGCCAGTCATGAGCTCGGCTCTCAGGGCCATGCCCTAGCCCAGGTCGTAAAGGGTGGAAAGCCGGAGCTGGCGGTCTCGAGTGGGGGTGGGGTTTTCTATTTTAAGATTCCTGACGATCCAACAGTCGAGCCATGGCCGCGCACCCGCATCTGCGCCGAAGCGTCTGATGAAGGGATCGCATTCGCCGATATCGATGGCGACGGTCTACTTGACCTTGTCGCCACGACCGGCGATGCAAAGACGGTCGCATGGTGGCGCAATCCAGGTGACGGCTCGCCAGACTGGGAGCTTCGGCACGTTGGAAAAGTTCCTGAAATGGTCTATCCCGACCGCGTCGCGGCCGCCGATCTTGATGGCGATGGACGTGCGGACATCGTCGTGACCGAGGAAAACGGCAAAGCCGACAGCGCTAAGGCGTATTGGTGGCACAACCCCGCCGACAGCTCCTCCGACTGGGAGCAACACGAAATCACCTCGCGTGGTTCCCTTAATAGCCTTTCAGTGTCCGATATGACTGGGGACGGCAGGCCGGATCTTATCATGGGCGAGCATCGCGGCGCACTTCGCCTCTCGAGCTGGCATAATCTGGGTGGGGGACGGTTCATCGAGCAGCTGGTCGGCGAAGGGATGGAAAGCCATCTGGGAGCAAGGACGGTCGACCTCGACGGTGACGGGGATCTCGACCTCGTGTCGATCGCGTGGGACGCATTCAAAGCGATCCATGTCTGGCGGAATGACGCGGTCGGCAAGGATGCTGATGGCGACCAAAAGGCCCGCTGACGGGGAGGGCATCGGCCGGCGCCGCATGAACCGTGGCGACCTCGTCCGGCACCACCTGTTTACACGGCTGCGCCGGCTTTACACGGCTGCGCCGGCGCTCATGCATGCCTCGACGCGCAAGTCCGGGAAAATGCGATGCGCTGAATGAATTCAACCGCTCGACGTGTTAAACCATTCAACGTTGTCGATAGCCGGTTGACCAAGCCGGTGCGCAAGTCGGGCCGCTCATGCCTTTACGACGTTGTCGGTGCGTGACTGACTACGCGCACAAGCATTTCTGGTATCGAGCACCAGCTTTGCGTGCTTGGTGATGTTGTGCCAATCAATCGCATCATGATCTGTCGAGATGACAACGGCATCATACGATGCCAAACTGCTAGGGCAGATATCCACAGAGGGGCGACCTGCCAGGGTGGCGTACTCTCTCGTTCCGGGTATCTCCGGTACGTAGGGGTCGTGGTAATCAACGACTGCCCCGCGTCGCTCCATGATTTCGATCAGCTTCAACGATGGGCTTTCTCGTGTGTCACCCACGTTTTTCTTGTAGGACATCCCGATCACCAAGATCCGCGAACCGCTCAGGCCGCGGCCGGCTCGCCGGTCCAAGGCCTCCACAAGGCGGTCAACCACATAATGCGGCATGTTTGTGTTGATTTCACCGGCAAGCTCAATGAAGCGTGTTGTTACTTCGTACTCTCTTGCCTTCCAGGTCAGGTAGAATGGGTCGATCGGGATGCAGTGCCCGCCGAGGCCGGGGCCTGGATAAAACGCCATATATCCGAACGGCTTGGTCTTGGCGGCTTCGATGACCTCCCAGACGTCGATGCCCATCCTGTCAAAAATCACCTTTAGCTCATTGACCAACGCAATGTTCACAGAGCGGAATATGTTCTCGGTCAGCTTCACAGCCTCTGCCGTTGCGGTGGAGGCAACGGGAACGGTTTGCACGATGATCTGATCATACAGTTCCTTTGCAACTTGTAGGGACGATGGATCGTCGGCGCCTATCACCTTTGCAACTGTGGCGGTGGTGTGTACGTCGTTGCCTGGGTCCACCCGTTCGGGCGAATAGGCGAGGAAAAAGTCCTTTCCCAGAGAAAGATTCGTCGCCTCGAGCAACGGCTGCACGACCTCCCGCGTCGTTCCTGGCCAGGTCGTCGACTCCAGAACGACAAGTTGACCAGGGCGCAGCCGCTCCGCGATCGCACGTGCGCTGTTTTCGACGAACGACAGGTTCGGCTCCCGGTTTTTGGTAAGCGGCGTTGGCACCGCTATCAAGATCGCGTCAGGTTCGCTTAGGTCGGCGAAATCGCTGGTGGCGCGAAACCGCTTGCTGTCGACAGCCACTTTGATGGCAGCACCAGGCAAATGATCTATGCCTGTTTCTCCGCGGTTAAGAAGTGCAACCCGAGACGCGTCGATGTCGAAACCGATGACTTTGAACCCCGCGTCCAGCGAGATCATGGCGAGCGGCAGGCCAACGTAGCCGAGGCCCATGATGCCAATGGTGTAGTCCCGCGTTCGGATGCGGTTAACCAGTTCCTGAAGATCTGGAGCAGTTTGCATGAGATGCTGGCAACTTTCGCTTCAATGTCGACAATAAAGGATCGCCTCAATTACCGCGGGGAAGCAGTTCACAGCAATCAGCAAAATGTATGCGCTTAGCCAGCCCCAGAGCTGAAAATAGCATGGATTGCACCATTGGGAGAACAGCCGAAATGCTTACCCCAAGCCACGTTGTCAAATAAACCTGGCGCTGCCACATTTAACTTTCAAGCGACGTCCTAAAGGATCTAGGAGCCACCTTCGCTCGCGAGATCGAAGATGTCGCGTTTGGCGAAGGGACGCACACTGCGTCAGACGATTAAACTGTTCGGTTGAGGTGGGGAATATGATGCAATCGATCCTGGTAACTGGTGGAGCGGGCAATATCGGCAGCGCCCTCACTCGCGCGTTGGTCAAGCTACCTCAGACCCAGGTGGTCGTCGCTGACAACCTGTCGACCGGAAGTCGAGACAAGGTACAAATAGAAGCGGGCAATCTGACCGTAGTAAAGGCGGATGCGAACGATTTCGACGACATCTCGTCGTTGTTCTACCGCTTCCATTTCACCCACGTCTTCCACTTCGCAGCCGTGGTCGGTGTGCAGCGGACTTTGGCAAATCCGTTGCTCGTGCTGCGCGACATCACCGGTATCGAGAACGTGCTGAGGCTATGCAAGAACACCGGCGCCGAGCGTGTCTACTTCGCTTCGTCATCGGAGGTATATGGCGAGCCTTTCGAGATTCCTCAAAACGAGAGCACCACGCCGCTTAACTCTCGTCTGCCATATGCAGTGGTGAAGAATCTTGGAGAGGTCTATCTGCGCACTTTTCAGCGTGAGTTTGGACTGCCATTTACCATTTTTCGCTTCTTCAACACCTACGGACCACGTCAGAGCGAGGATTTCGTTCTGCCGCGATTTGTGCGTGCCGCCCAGCGCGGCGAGCCCCTGACGATTTACGGGGACGGTTCGCAGACCCGCACCTTCTGCTATGTCGACGACACGGTTGACGCTTGCATCGCGGTTCATCGAACGCGCGCGCACGAGAACGAAGTGATCAACGTGGGCAGCGACGTGGAAATGAGCATTCGACAGCTGGCCGAGTTTGTCATCGAAGTGCTGGGCTCGTCATCGAAGTTGGAATTCCGACCGCCCCTTGCGGAGGGCGACATGACGCGCCGCTGTCCTGACACGAACAAGATGAAGGCTATATTGAATCGTCCCCTGGTGCCGCTCGAAGAGGGCATTCGCCGCCTCGCCGACCACCTCTCCCGACCCGAAGACCGCCCTGCACTTAGAAGAGTCGCCTGAACGAGCTGACGGTAGGGAGTGACATGAAGCTCGTATACGTCGGTCAGCCGTACGATAGACTTTTTCCGCCTGTTCAAAACTCAATCGGTCTGATCGTCTACAATACGGCGCTGCGGCTCGGCGAAGGCCTGCAGATTACGCTCTATGGCAAGCATTATCGAGACGATACGGTGCCCGCGGACCTGCCGTTCGCGGTGCGGCGGGCTGCGGCGCGGCGCGACCGCGCGCTGCAGCGGATCATCCACCAGTTTCCGCGCCTGGCGCGCTGGCTGCGGCTGGATCGGAAGGCCGATGACCACTCGCAATATCGTAACAAGGTTCGTCGCTACCTCGCCGTCGATCAACCAGATATCGTCCATTTGATGAATTACTGGGCATGGTGCCGGGAACTGAAAGCAGCCAGCTCATCTCATCGGCTCGTGCTTGAGATGCAGTGTGAGTGGCTGTCACAGCGTGACCGCGATCAGGTGGCCCGTCAGCTCAAGGTGGTGGATGCTGTGGTCGCCGTCAGCGACCACATCGCAAGCACCTTTCGTTCTGCATTCCCGGACTATCCTGGCGTCGTTGCCACTGTCGGTAATGGCGTGGACGTTTCTTACTTTCGGCCGAGCGAGCAGCGGGCTTCCGCATCCACCAGAACCCGACATGTCATCCTGTTCGTTGGGCGGGTGTCGCCAGAGAAGGGGCTACACACACTGATCGAGGCCTTCAGTGAGGTTGCGACCAGGTTCGCGGACGTGGAACTTCGGATCGCAGGGCCGCATTCTCCGCTCCCGGCGGACTTCCTGACCAGCCTCTCGTCGGATCCGCGGGTTACCGCGTTGAGCCGTTTCTACGATCGCTGGGGCAATTGCAAATATCGGGAACACTTAGAAGAACTCATCGAGAGCCACGGGTTACGTGATCGAGTTCACTTCGTGGGCAACGTGCCCCACAAGGACCTCGTAGCGACGTACCATGAGGCCGACATTGTGGTGAATCCGTCACTCAGCGAGAGCTTCGGAATATCGGTCGTGGAGGGCATGGCCTGCGGGATACCGGTGGTTGGAACGCGCGTGGGCGGGATGTGTGAATCCATTCTAGCTGGCAGCACCGGGATGCTGGTCGAAGTCGATGCTCCTGGCGAACTCGCCCAGGCATTGATCACGATGCTGGAGGATACCGTCCGGGCAAGCGAAATGGGAAACGAGGGGCGCAAGCGTGCCGTCGAGCTGTATTCGTGGGAGGCGCGCGCAGAACGGCTCAAGTCCGTCTATCAGAAACTGCGCCCAGGCACGCGGGTCCATGTTTCCACAAAGATCGTGAGCCATTGAGCCTTAGCGGTGGGCGGCGATCGCCAAGTGCCTCGCAGCTTGTAGGCCGATGTGATGCTCATGCGGCGACCCTCAGTGTAGCGCTCAACCCAGTGAGCGTATCGGTCTACGGCCAACCCATGTCGGATTGAAATAGGCCCGTCGGGCCCCGCCGTTCTCTTCCGTAACGGGCGTCAGGGGCACCCAGCCCAAAGGGCGGAGAGAGGCCGAGTGAACCTGGCTGTAACGCTCCGCAATCTGTTCTCCAAATCGCAACGCATTGCTGGTGGCGAGGCGGGTGGCCTCAGGATCGTAACGAGAGGCGGCGACCCAGATTTTGCGCGGGGCGCCTACGAGCCGCCGGTCCAGCAGCTACTTGCATCGAACCTGAACGCAGGTGACGTTGTCTACGACATCGATTGCGGCGCGCCCGCGTGGGGGGCGGCAGAGCGCGCCTACGCATCTGAACAGGTGCGCAAAGCGCTGCCGCGATTGAGCAGAGCGCTCGGCCCAACAGGTCGACACCGTGTTCGCCGAAGCGGTCGGTCCTAAGTGCGCATCGCCCACAGGTGATCTATGAACTCGACGACGCCAGGCGCGAGGGGCTTCAGCTGAAGGTCCCGGGCGATCGCGTCGTTTATGGCATCGATGGACTATGGGTAACCATTCTGCCCGCCTCCTACGCCAATGGGAACCGGCACGTCGAGCATGTGATGGCGGTCCGGCGAGCGAAACCGCGTCTATCCGACGGGCGGAGCCGTCGCCTTCGACCGAGGTCCGGCCCAACGACAGCCGAACTATGCAGTGCGGAGGATCGGCAGCCGCATATGGATCGCGCGTTTCTCAACAAGATGCCAGCTGAGAAAGCCCGCGCAGACTGCTATAGGCAAGGTCAAGATCGTTAGCTGCGTAGGCGTGATTGCCGGAACATACATGATCAGTAGCTTCTGAATCGGCCATGCGTAGAGATACACGCCGTACGATATATCATTCCTTCGGTTAATCGAATTTAAGACGCTGTTCTCGTTTAGAAACGCCAAATACAGGACCAGATAACCTCCAAACACGCCCACTGCGAGGGGCGCTAGCCGTTCCGAGCACATCCCGCCTATGAGAAGGAAACAGCACAAAAGCGCTACCCGATTGCTCCTCCTCACATTCTCCTTGAGCAGCTGAAACAACGCCCCAATGGAAAATATCATCGTAAAACGTACGGCATCGTCCACGTTACCGATGGGCTCAAAGTTTCCAAGGTCGTAGCGAAAGTAGACACCCTGCGAAATGGAACTAACGAGGATTATGGCCAGTGACATTGACATGATCGAAAAGACAAGCGTAACGCGACCGAGACAGAATACGACAATTGCCACAAGCACATAACAGCGAAACTCGTATGCAATAGTCCATAGTGATCCATTAACATCTGGTGCATGGGACCCGGCAAACGCCGATCCTACCTGCGCCGGATTCAGCAAGAGCGCCATTTTGGAAAGCTTAGCCGCCCACTGGCTCGGAGATAGTTCATCAAAGTCACCACCTCCCAGCCAGAATACCAGACTAATGCTGATCAAGTATGCCACAACAAATCCAGGAACTATACGAAGTACACGTCTGGACATGAAGGCGTAGATGCTGCTTCGCATCGCGCTGTCGAGCACGAGGAATCCACTAATGAAGAAAAATCCGTAAACAGCTACCTGGCCGGAGGTCAATGTACCGAAGATGTTCTTCAGCACCTCGCGATTCGAGTTCCCATCTATAAGTTCCGGCGAGTGGGATATAATAACAAGCGACGCAAAGAATAGCCGGAAGAAGCTTAGAGCGTTGGGCCTTCGTAAGTCGAAATCACTCATTTGATAGCCTTCGAGAAGTGATCTCTTGCGTCGGGCATTGCGATCTCAGCAAGGAGACCAGTTTTTGGGCAGAGCGCGTCAAAGTGAGCTTAGAGGCCGCCGATGGGCATTGTAAGTTCGTCCTTTGAGAGCCGAATTCATCCTTTCGAAGGTACGTGCCTCACGACCTAGTGGATTGATTCCAACGTTTGGAACCTGCGGTTTCGGGCGGCGATGATGTCATCGGGGTTGGCTTTCCAGATGAATGGTCGCGGGTTCTCGGCATTGTATTCGCAGATGAAGCGGTTAATGGCGGCCTGAAGATCGACAACGGAATGGAAGACGCCGTGCTTGAGCCTGCGCCGGGTGGGTCTGGCGAAGAAGCCCTCGACGGCGTTGAGCCAAGAGCAGGATGTTGGGGTGAAATGGACGCGGCGGCGCAGCATCTTCGCTGCCATCTGACGCAGACGACTGCAAGACTTCTTTCCGTTCCGACAAAGGATCAATTCGCAACACATTGCTGGTGGCGAGGCGGTGGCGTCGGGATCGTAACGCGACGCGGCGACCGGATTTTGCGCGACGCATCCAGAAAACCGGCGTATGGCTGGTCGGAGTTCGAGACCCTGACGGCGCGCGGGTCGGGAAGAGCCGGTTTCGGGATAGCCGCACGCCCGGATCTCTGAGGGCGAAAGCCGAATTGCTGACCTACTCGACCACGACCACACTGAGCGGAAAGACAGGCTCGTCCTCGCCGTCGTCGACCTTGAGGGAAAGCCGATCGGCAAAGGGCGTCGTGCCGAGCTTCAGGAAAGTGTCGATGTGACTTCCGCCGCAGGAGCGGCAAACCTGCTCGGTTACAGAGGCTGCACCAGCAATCATCATGGCCATGGCTCCCGGCTGTGTTTGTTCAAACCGCTACCGCTAATTGCGGCGTGCGACGCAGATCGGTATCCAGTTCACCATCTTGGATCAGCTTCTGCACATGGGCGATGCGCTTGAACCGCTCGCCCTCGAAATCCCCAAGTGCAAGGCCTTCCGCTCGAAATGTGTGATAGAGCTGTTCGATACCGCGCCGCGCTGTCCATTGCGGCTTAAACCCGTGCAGGCGGCGACCAATATAGGTGCAGTCGACGCGATAGCACCGTCTGTCAGGCCCGGCGTCGGGCGCGAACTTCACCCGGCTATCGGGAACGATCGTTTGCACCAACTCCGCGATCTCTCGAATCTGATAGTTTTCCGTGGTCAAGCCGACATTGAATGCCTCGTTGTGGACCAGCTCTCGCTCGGCTTCGAGTACCGCGATATAGGCCAGCGCGATGTCCTCCACGTGGACGATCGGCCGCCATGGCGAGCCGTCGCTCTTGAGGTAGACCAGGCCGGTCGTGTAGGCCCAGGCGGTCAGGTTGTTGACCACGAGATCGAAGCGGATGCGAGGCGACAGGCCGTATGCAGTCGACGCACGCAGGAACGTCGGGCTGAACGATTGATCCGCCATCGGGGCGACCGCTCGCTCCACATTCGCCTTCGAGGCGCCGTAAGGCGTAACCGGGTTGAAGGGAGCATCTTCAGTTAGAAAGCTGTCGCCGGCCGCGCCGTAATTGCTGCAAGAGGAAGCATACAGGAACCGCTGGACGCCGGCGGCCTTGGCGAGTTGCGCGAGCCTGACCGAAGCGCCGCAGTTGATTTCCTCGGTAAGCAGGGGTCGGTAGTCCCCCAACGGATCGTTTGACAGTCCGGCGAGATGGATGATCGCGTCGAAGCCGGCGACGTCGTCGATTTCAATGTCGCGGATGTCTTTCTCGATCGTCGGCACTTCGGCCAACGTTCCTACGAAAGTGCATGACCGGAAGATGTCGCTGTCCAGGCCCGTGACGTCATGGCCGCGTTCAAGCAGCATCGGAGTCAGGACGGAACCGATGTAACCGAGGTGGCCTGTAACCAGAACTTTCATCAATAAATTCCCATGTTTTCCAGGGCGCTTGCCCGCTGTCCCACAATTTCTGAAGGAGATGCTTTTCGCGGATGGTGTCCATGCATTGCCAGAAGGATTCGTGGCGATATGCCATCAGTTGGCCGTCAGTCGCGAGCCGCTGCATTGGCGCGTGTTCGAACATGACATCGTCGCCGTCGATATAGTCCTTTATACCCGGCTCGAGCACGAAGAAGGCGCCATTGATCCAACCCTCCGAGGCCTGTGGCTTTTCCGTGAAGTTGACAACGCGATGACCATCGAATTCGATGTGCCCGTAGCGTGCTGGCGGACGCACCGCCGTCATCGTTGCAAGCTTGCCATGCGATTTGTGAAAGGCGATCAGTTTATCAAGGTTGACGTCCGAAACGCCATCTCCCCAAGTGAGCATGAATGTCTCGTCGCCCATCCAGTCGATCAGGCGTTTTATGCGGCCGCCCGTCAGCGTATTCAGTCCCGTCTCCACAAGATCGACGGACCAGTCAGGCAGCGAGTTCGAGTGGCGCTTGACGCTTCCCGATGCAGCATTGACAGTCAAGCTGCCATCAAATGCGACATAGTCGCTGAACCAGCGTTTGATGTATTCGCCTTTGTACCCCAACGCGACGGCGAACTCGCGGTGGCCGTAGGCATAGTAATGCATCATAATATGCCAAAGGATCGGCTTTGCTCCGATTTCGACCATTGGTTTCGGCCGGATCTCGGTTTCTTCCGCTAGCCGCGTTCCCAGTCCGCCAGCAAGAATTCCTACCTTCATTGTTTTCTCACCCCAATCGCCTACAGTGTTTTGCTACCATGCGCAGGTCGGGTTGAACCACACCGAAGAAGGGATGATCGGAAGCATCGATGCATGACGTCAGGCATACGATTGGCGCTATGCTCGATAGAGCGATGCGTAACCGGTCTCATCCTTTCGATGTAGCAGACTGGCAGGCGTCGGCGGTCATCATTGCACCCCATCCCGATGATGAAACGCTGGGATGTGGAGGGGTTGCCAGCAAGAAGTTTAGCTCGGGCGCCGATGTCCGGTTTATTTTTGTCACCGACGGTTCGGCATCCCATGCAAATCGGGTTGACAGGGAGGCGCTGCGGATCGCCCGCGAGGACGAAGCGATCGAGGCGGTTTGCCGGTTGGGAGGGTCGGCCGATCGGGTGAGATTCCTGCGTGTTCCCGACGGCACGGCAAAGCATCACATCGGCAAGATCGCAGAGGCGATCGCTGAGTTGCTTTTCGTTTGGCAACCGCAGAGCGTGTTCGTCACCCATGCAAAAGAGCCGCCCGCGGACCATGTTGCCACCAATCTTGGCGCCCGAGGCGCGCTGCAACTGTATGGCCGGCGCGTGACCGTGTTCGAATATCCCGTCTGGTACTGGTATCAGTGGCCCTGGGTTCGTCTGCACGATCGAGTGCTTGGATTCAATCGCACCGCATTGCGGCAGACGGTCCGGACCCTTGCCGGCTTGCGCGGCGTTAAGATGTTCAACTCCCACGCTTTTATCGGCGACGTGATAGATGCAAAACGTCACGCGCTGGCAGCTCACCGGTCCCAGATGGAGCGGCCAGCGGGACTCGACGACTGGCCTATCCTGGCGGATGTAGGTGGGGGCGATTTTCTGAATCGGCTGCTGAGCGAGCACGAGATATTCACGCGATACGAGCTTAATGCGTGAACATAGGCGGCCTGAAGCGTCTCGGGAGGAAGTCGGCGGGGCGGCCATGACCTCTTCGGGGTTCGAGCCAAAGCTGCGGTGCGGCTTCGATCCCTCTGCGACTTTACTTGCCGCCCGTTTTGGATGAACCGCCGTCCCATCCAAGACGGAGCCTCGGGTCCGTTCTGGTATCGCCGGCCGGCCGATCCCTGGCAAGGTGAATGGGAACAGGCCGGCTCGGTGAGGGAGTGGATGCGATCGCGGCAATCGATGTTGACGACGACGGACGCGGGGAAGTGATCGCCCAGCGCGGCGGGGGCGAGACACTGAACCTGGCGTGGCTTCAGGCGCAGCAGGCGTCAGCGCGGGGCTTTGAGGAACATGCGATCGGCGAGGTTCCCGCCGCCAGCCACGATCTCGGGGCAGGGCCATGCACCGTCGCAGATCGTCGAAGGCGGCCGGCCGAGCTTGCGGTCGCAAGCGGTCTCGGAGTGTTCTACTTTCCCATCCCCGGCGACACGGCGGCGGGGGGCCGCTAACCCGCATTTGCCCTGAGGCCTCTGACGAGGGGATCGCGTTCGCCTAGTATCGACGGCGACATCCTGCTTGACCTTGCGGCCACTACCGGCAACGCAAAGGAGATCGCATGGTGGGGCAATCCGGGGGATGGCTCTGACGACTGGCAGCGCCGCGACGTCGCCAATGTCCCCAACATGGTCTATCCGGACCGCGTGGCGGTCGCCGATCTGGACGGCGAGGGACGAACCGACATCGTCATGAGTGAAGAAAACGGGCAGGCCGACCACGCAAAGGCCTATTGGCGGCGCAATCCCGGCGACATCAAGCAAAACTGGGAGCAGCAGGAGATCACCTCGCGCGGCTCGCTCAACAGTCTTTCGGGGGCCGATATGAATGACGATGGCCGGCCGGACCTCGTCATGGGCGAGCACCGCGGCGCCCTGCGCCTTTCGCTCTGGCGCAATCTGGGAGGCGGGCGGTTCATCGAGCAATTGGTCGGCGAGGGCGTCGAGAGTCATCTCGGCGCCCGCACGGTCGACCTCGACGGCGACGGCGATCGTGAGATCGTTTCGAAGGGGGGGGATGCTCCCCAGGCCATCCATGTCTCGCGCAACGATGCCACCGTTCCATCGGACCGGGAGGCCGGGCAGGTACCCCCAAGATGAGATATGGCCCACAATCGGAGTAGCGATCAGTCGGAGGAGGTAGGAGCCGGCCAACCGGTTGTCGGGCTCGATCCCGGGCGCGCAATCTGTCACCTTCGCGGCGAGCGGCACGGGCTGGCCCCGTCCCCGAGGCGTCGAAGAATGGGAAAGAGCGCGTGACATTGACGGCAAGGTTCCTCAGCGTGTTCAGCGACGCGCGCGTCATAGCCAAGGGAGAGGCCGCCGGTCTCAAACTGGTGGCGAAGAGCGCCGACCCGAACTTTGTTCGCGGCACCTACGAGCCGCCCATCCAACAGGCGATCGCGGCAAACCTGGCGCCTGGGGACGCCTTTTTCGACATCGGCGCGAATATAGGTTTCTTCAGCCTCATCGCCGCGCGCCGCGTCGGGCCGCGCGGTCAAGTCTATGCGTTCGAACCTGTTCCCCGCAATGCCGCAGCTGTCGCAGAGAGTGCACGGCTTAGCGGGTTCGACACAATACGGGTGTTCGCCGAAGCTGCGGGCGCCACATCCGGCCGTGGCCAGCTTCTGCTCGCCCATCACATCGGCGGCGCCGCGCTTGCCTCGGCGGGAGCACCGCCGGACATGAGCGGCCGCCTGGAGGTCAGCATAGTCGCCATCGACGATGCCATCGCCCAGCGAGGCCTCAGGCCGCCCTCGCTGGTCAAGATCGACGTGGAAGGCGCCGAAATTGACGTCCTGGGCGGTATGACGGAAACACTGCGGCGACACCGTCCGAAGGTGATTTATGAGGTAGACGATGCAACGCGCGAGGGGCTCAACCGCAAGGCCCGACAGATCGCGGAACTCCTGACTGCTGCAGGCTACGCATTAAAACCGCTGCCAGCCTCCTATGGCAATGGGGAATGGCGGGTCGAACACGTCTTGGCGCGGCCGGTGGGCGCTTAAGAACTATCTTCGCGGGCGTCATGCGAGACAGCAAGCCTGATCAATGGGACAAGCGAGGCAGTGCGCGACTTCTGCCCAGGACTGCGAAACGTCATTGATGCCTTGAAGAATCTCGTACGACGACGTGAGGAGGGTCTTGTTGTTGCACCGTCATGACTGGGTAGAAACTGCTGAAGAGGCTGGGTCCGGCGTTGCCCGGCCGGAGGTTCTTGTCGCAGACGATTTTCAAGATAAACGCGCCCGCGGTGCGGTAATTGGCACCTTGGCAGTCAAGGGAGGTGTCAGGCGAGGACGTGACATCGAACGCCAGATCGCGATCGATCACGGCGCACTTCGTTTCCAGCCGCTCGTCAGGCCAGGTTGGAGCCGGCAAGGGATCTCCTATGGTCCCTTTCAGCGAGAGGCTGGTCTGGTGCTATTGGTCTCGATCACCAACGGCCACAACACATCGCAGGGATCGCCATTGCCTGATGACCTCGCCAGGCGGCTCTACCGTTGGTTGCGAGGACCCGGCATTGACCCATGGCCCGGCCGACTGGTTGCCCTGATACGTGCGCCACGAAAGAGGCTCACCCTTCGCCGTTTTTGGTGGTGGACGCTCAGCACCTCCAGAACCTACCGGGGATCGAACATCGACGAGAACCTGGCTGTCGGCTGGTTCCCCAGTGAGGCGCCGATTAATCCCGTGGAAGAGGGCTGCGGCTTTGTCGTGCATGCCGCAGAAGGCGAAAACGGCGAGCTGTGGGCTCGTGTAGGAAAGCAATGCCTGAGTGCGTTTCGGCGCCTAAAGAATGTTCATGTCTATTATGTCGTGGCGTTGCGAGAGCAGGGCGCTGTCTATTATGCGGCCGCCGACCAAAAAGCCCACGGTCTTGCCGCTTTTCCGATGATGCGTCCGATCGCGATCGATCCTTTCAACAAGGACGAAAAGCTGTTTGCGGGTGTTCATCAGTCGGCACTTGGCCAGATCGGTTTTCGGGTCGACACACGCGTCCAAGCGGTCCAAGTCGGGCGGATACCTCAATTTTCGACGCTGTTTGGCACCGCCCACGCCGCCGATGCACTCGTCGAAGGCTGGCCTGGGCAAATCGCTGCAATCGGGGGGCGGTGGCATTTTTCGCAGGACGCTGGCGATAACCTATCCGTCGTCGATCCTGGTCGCCCTTCAGGATTGATCCACGGGCTGCTGGCAATTGGCGCCGTCTCGGATGTGTGTGGTCTTGTTTGTCGGTTTCGGGACAACGACAATTTCTGGGTGCTGAAACTGTCGACGCTCGGATGGACCTTGGTGCGCAAGCAATCGGGCAAAGAGATTACGATCGGGACCGGTACGGAACACGCTTTGCGCAGCTGTTCTACCCATTCGGTCCAGATTCTTGACTGGAACGGTCAGGTGAGCTGCTTTCTTGACGGGGTTCGCCTTTTCGAAGCGTCTGTCAATGCCGATTCGGTCGAGAACGCTACCGGAGTAGGTATATGGAAAAGCTTCGATAGCGAGCCGCGCTGGCATAATTTCGAGGCTCATCCTTGCGAAGTTCCCATCCCATTTATGGCGCCTCTGGGGGCACCTTGGAACCAACTCGGAGCAACCCTGTCCTATGCCGACGGTTTTACCGGTACTGCCGGCGAACTAGATCGCCGCACGTCGGAGCTGGGCGACGGGCAATGGGCCAGAACACTGGGCACCGGTGTCATCGACGTTGATGGGCTGGGCAGCGCGCGTGTGCGCGCGAGCGTAGACAGACCGAACCCAGGTCGAACATTTTATTCGCTGCCATGGGACCTACCGGGATTCGCCGATCTCGAGGCCACAATCGAGCCTCCTGGGGAGCGCCGAGGACAAGATCAGCGCGGCCGGGCAGGACTGCTTTTCTGGCAAGACAGCGACAACTACGTTTGTGTCACGACTTGGCTCGACGACGTCTACCAGGGTGCATCGATTTCGGTGTTCATCAAGCGGCTCGGCTTTGAGGAACTTTATGACGCGGTTTGGACAAATGTGGCGGACAAGGTCGTTTGGGGAAAACCTTTTCGCATGCGCGTTGCGTTCGACGGAAATCGGTTTGCAATCTTGATCGACGACGAACTGGTGATGCAGCGAAGCCTCACCGATATCTATCCCGACGATGCCGCCCTTCAAATTTTGCGGGTCGGACTCGCCGTCAACTGGGAGTGGGGAGATGACACGGGCTCGGTGTTCACGTCGTTCAAGGCCCGGCGCTGAGCGAAAGAGCGGTTTCGCTTTCCAAGCCATGAACGGTTGAATGACGACGGCCTCATCGTACAGGTCCCGGGTCGACTGGGCTATTTTTCCCCCGAATAGAGATCGGCGACCCGCGCGGCTTCCTGGCGTCCCAGGTTTGCCGCCCGCCTGCATATCAAGAAAGGCAGATGATATGGGCTGCAAGCGCTTCCGAGTCATTGTTTTCAACCCCAACGCCATCGCCAGTCGCTTCCACGATTTCGGTCATGCCGCTGACGCGAGTGGCTACGAGAGGAGTACCATTCGACAGCGCCTCGACAGGCTCATTCCGAAGCACTCGCTGAGAGATGGATTATCAGAAGCGTTGCTTCGGCATATCGCGCGGCCATTCTTCGTAGGGCAGGGTGCCAACGAAGCTCAGAGTGGGATCATCGCGCAGCGCGGCATGGTAGGGACCGGGGTATGCGCTACCGTTGTGGTAGAAGCGAGCGAGATCGCAGACTTCGCGGTCCGCACTCAGGTCAATCAGGAACTCACGAGGAAGCGTTGCCGATGGGGCCGACGATCTCGCGGCGGGACTTCAGGACAGGCCGCGATAACGGTCTGCCAAGCTTCAATCAGCGTGTGAATGCCTTTTCGGGCGACACACGGCCAACGAATAATACTTTTCCTGGTATTCGCGCTACGGCGACGTCCTGGTTCGCGGGGGCGCTCCATTCGGCAGGACTGCGAAAATTGTGCCCATTTCAGCAAAGCACGTGCGCCGCCGTCACGACATGTTCTGAGCACCGACGGTGAGATCGCTGGCGCGAGGGCTCGGTTCATCGCATGGCGGTCAAGTTCTGCAAGCCAGTCACAATGCATGTGCAACACGATTGCTGCTTGCGGCGCCCCCTATCGAATGGCGGGCATGCGGAAAATTCTGGGTGTGGACCACGTCGGGCGATAGACGGCGTATTGTCCGAATGGCTTGGGCGAGAAAGTCGAATGCGTAGGGACTTTGTGCCACCAACGGCGACCGCGGCCAGGGGCGTGACCGTGTCAAAAGGCTAGCTCAGGATTACGACTTTCATCGAGCCCGCAGCCTATGGCGCTGGTCCATTTTTACGAGCGTCTCCAAATGCAGTTGGTCCAACGCGGCCGCGATGGCACCGGCGGATATCCAGATTGTGCAGTGATCACAACGCCTGTCGCCGCAAGGAGGCAGAAAGCCGAATCAAGGTGCATGGGATCGATTTCCTCCCGCTGGATAATGGCGTCAGGTAGACCCCTCGTTTACCGGAGCAGCCAGAATATTGGGGCACCACCATGGCGAGCGCCGCAATCCCGAACGCCTCGGGGCCAAGGTGCCGCGCCAGCACCACAATACACCGAGCATAGCGATCTGTCGGCCCCAGCTATCGACTGCGGCCCAAACAGCGCCAGTCACGACCTGTCGGCCGAAAAAAATCATTGGACCGCCAGCTAAGGCTCGTTGGCAAACAGAACCGTGTGTCTGGAGCGAAACTCATACGAATGGATCAATTCCGCCACGATCTGTTCTCCACTCGCCTTGTCGCTGTCCAGTTTCGACACGTAAGCAGAAAGTCCCTGGCCGTCTGGCTCCCGTCCCAGCAATGACCGATAGAGAAGGGCCACGTATTGCGCGTTTCCAAGCCCAACCGGCTGATTGTCAGTCCTGAATTCGACCGAAAGCAACATCTTCGTCAGTAATGGAACGATCGATGGATCCTTCTTCATCGCGATGACCTCGCGCCACTGCTCGGCCGGAGACGGCATGCGACGCAGGACCAGGCAGTAAGCATATGCAATCTGGTTGGCGTGGTTGAAGACAGACTTGTCGAACGCATCAAGCGAACAGGGGTGAAATGCCCCGATGCCGGGAACGCGGGGCACCGACATCTGGTCAGCAGGCGGCAAGCTCTCCGTCGTGGCCATTGACGAGCTCGAGCCTGCATTGCCGTTCGCAATGGTCTTCTTTACGGCATCGTATGCCGGCTTTCGCCCGCTCGGCGCCCATAGCCCTTCGCCGCGCTTCTTCAGGCGCACGAGGCCCATAAAGGCCTCGTAGCTTGGCGCCCAGTACGGCTCGTCGAGCAGTTCGTAGATATGGGCAGCTTCCAATCCATATCGAGATTGATATCGGCGCAATAGCGTCATCGTCTGGACCAGACCGTCCGCCTGCTGCTTTTCCCCTCGTTGGCTGCCCCCGGCGTAGTTGAATTCGGTTAGCCAGATTGGACGACCGAGAGTGGCCAAGAACTTGAATGCTTCCTCGGGATCGCCCTCGTAAAGATGCCAGACCGATATATCCCATCTGATGCCGTCCTGCAGCATGCGGGTGAACGCTGCGCGGTGACCCCAGCCGGCCGTTCCCATTGCTTTTCGTATGGTCGGATCCACTGCGATGGTTGCATCCGACAGGCCGCGCAGCACTGCGCTTGCCTTTGCCCAGCGCGGACTGAAATAGTCGGACGTCTCGGTGCCGCCGGCAGGGCCCCAGGAGCAGTTGTATTGGATTCCGTTGTCCTGCATCTCGCAGGGCATCAGGATGGCGTAGTTCTCCATCTCGTTGCCAAGCTCCCAAACGCGGATGTCGTCCTTGAAGCGGGATACCAGTGTCGACGCGAGATCGTAGGCTTGCGCATAGAGGTCATCGACGGATTGATTGTCGAGGTCCAGGTCGGGCGTGATTACCGGCAGGATTTCGACTCCGCGCTGCTTGCCCGACTTGACCAGTTCGGCAAGCTTGGTGGCGCTGTCGGCGCTGGAAATGTTGACGCGATACGACTTCATGCCGAGGTCGCTGACATAGTCGAGTTGCTGTTCGATCGATATCCCGGGATAGGCGTTGAAAGGGTGGCCGTTCACCCCCCAGAGCAGATCCGCTGCGCACGAAGCTGTCATGCCCAGCAGGCATGCCAGGGTTGTCCATAGGCGTCTGGCCGCGGCGACGGCCCGTCCAACGGAACCTGGTTGCGATGGATTAGTCGGCCGCTGCATCAGCTCGAACTTGCCTGGTTTGCGCCGGACATCATGCGGCATCACTCCACTCGCTGAACTCGCCTGACATCCATCCGAGACGACGATTGAGATCTGCCGCACTGCCCGACGCAGTCTATCAAAACCGCGCCACGCAGAACCTCACACGTTTGGCGTAAACGCCCATGATTGGCCTCGCCATTCGGATGAGAGCTGCCGGGATGCCTCTGAGGAAAACGACCGGGTACGTCCCAAAGGCCAGGATGACCCTGCTGTCCTGGTCGTCCAAAGTCGTGCAACCGAGGCATGGCGCTGGTGACCAAAAACCCTGTGATGACACGACATTGGACAATCAACGGCCGTTTTCTCGCGCAGCCGACCACCGGAGTTCAGCGCTACGCACGCGAGATCGTTTCGGCGCTGGACGCCTTGATCGTGGGCCAGGCTGCCTTGACACGGGATCTCACGGTCGAGTTGCTGGTCCCGCCGGGGGCGCTTGACAAACTGCCCCTGGCAGCGATCCGTGTCCGCACTGTCGGCAGCGTCGGCGGGCATTTATGGGAACAGGCTGTGCTTCCGGCCTATCTTCGCGGCGGGCTGCTTAGCCTCTGCAATACGGGCCCTGTGACGGTTCGTCGGCAGGTGCTGTGTATTCACGACGTCAATACACGGGCATGCCCGCAGAGCTATTCATTTCCATTCCGGCTTCTTTACCGCACCTTGGTTCCTGCCCTGGGCCGGGCCGCGCATAAGATTACGACGGTGTCGAAATACTCTGCGGGTGAACTGGCGCGCTATGGCGTGTGCCCGGCGGCAAAGGTCGAAATTGCAGGCAATGGGCATGAACATGCGTTGCGATGGGCTCCTTGCCACTCGGAACAAACACTGGCAGTCGCCGGCCCTCGTACGATCGTTGTGCTTGGCAGTTCCATCCCGCACAAAAATGTCGGCTTGATCATCGGCATGCACGAGCGACTTGCCGCGGCGGGCCTGCAGATTGTTGTTGTGGGCGCGTCAACGTCCCGTGTTTTCGCCAGCATCGGCGACAAAAAATCGCCGAACGTCATTTGGCTGGGAAGAAGGTCGGACGCGGAACTCGGCGCGCTTCTGCGCGATTGCCTATGCCTCGCGTTCCCCTCCTTGGTCGAGGGTTTCGGGCTGCCGCCCCTCGAGGCCATGACACTGGGATGTCCGGTGGTCATGTCGGACCGTGCCAGCCTGCCCGAAATCGGCGGCGAAGCGGTTTTGTACGCATCACCTTGCGACGAGAATGCATGGTTCGATTGTTTCATGCGCCTGGTCCACGAAGAAGACCTGAGAACCAACTTGATCGCACGCGGCCGCGCCAGGGCGGCGCGATTTCAGTGGGCCGCGTCGGCTCAGCGCTATGTGGAGCTGATGGCCAGCGTGGATGGATTTCCAGAAGTGCCGCCACCACCGCTGAGGGAAGTCGAATGCAATCCGAATGAGCGACTTGCGGCGGCCGCTAGTATCAATTGAGGTATCTCGAGTCTAACGGCATCTGCCATTCAGGCGCATCATTCCCGTTCAGCCTGCCTGCGATGACAGGCTGGATCCGGAGGTATGAGGCGATGGCGAAAAGAAGTGCGGGCATCCTGCCTTACCGCAGATCGACCAACGAACTGCAGGTGCTGCTTGTCCATCCGGGCGGGCCGTTCTGGCAAAGCCGCGATCTCGGCGCATGGTCGATTGCAAAGGGCGAGTATGGTGATGACGAACAGCCGGAAGCCGCGGCGCGTCGCGAATTTGAGGAGGAAACCGGCTGGGAGCTCTCGGGAGCACTGCTTCCGCTAGGGGAACTGCGCCAGCCCGGCGGCAAGCTTGTTACGGCCTTCGGCGTCGAAGACGATTTCGACGCCGGCACCTTGCGCAGCAACATGTTCGAGATGGAATGGCCGCCGCGCAGCGGCCGCATGCAGACTTTTCCTGAGATCGATCGCGCAGGGTGGTTCGGCCTCGAAATGGCCCGGGAAAAGTTGCTTGTCGGCCAGCGGCCTTTTCTCGACCGGCTTGTGGTGTCTGTCTAAGGGTCGACCCAATGGCCCGACTGACATCTACCTACGGCACGAAGATAAGGAACAGATACGCGACAAACACGACGAGATGAACGAGCCCCGTCAGCATCGTTGTTCGGCCCGTCCCAAAGCTCACGATGCTGATGGCAAGGGCGAGGATGAGAAGCACGGTATCCCCCGGACCCAGACCAAGAGTCAGGCTTCGTCCGGTGAGCAGGCTCGCCGCACCGATCGCCGGGATTGTCAGGCCGATTGTGGCGCAGGCCGAGCCGAGGGCGACATTCAGCCCTCGCTGAAGTTCATTATTGAGTGCTGCCCGAACCGCCGATACCGCCTCCGGCATAAGCACAAGCGCAGCGACGAAGAAGCCCACGATGGCGTCCGCCTGGGTAATATGAAGAAACTCGAGCCCATTCTCGATGTTGCCGGCCACCTGTTCGGTCAGAAGAACGATCCCTGCCAGTCCGACAAATAAGAGGAGCACATTGGTGGTCACTCTCCCACCCTCAGATACATGCTTGTCATGTTCCGCGCTGGAGGTCAGGTCTTCGATAAAATCGCCCCGATGGCGCACCATCTGGGCAAAGACGAAGGCACCATAGAGGAGGATTGAAAGAACGCTCACGAAAGCGAGCTGCGAGGCGGAGAACGTACCGGGGCTTGTTGCAAGCGTGTAGTTTGGAAGGATCAGCGTAAGAATTGTCAGCGCCATAATGACGGCAAGCGAGGCGTTGGTGCCCTGACGTTTGATGTCCTGATATCGATGCTTCAGCCCACCCAGGGTGAGGCAGACCCCGACGACGCCAGCGCAAACGATCATGACCGTCGAAAACACAGATTCGCGTGCCAGCGTCGGGTTGTTCTCGCCGTGCAGCATCATCGAAACGATGACCGACGCTTCGATGGCCGTCACCGAAAATGTCAACAGCAGCGTGCCATATGGTTCACCGAGCCGCAGTGCGACGGCTTCTGCATGATGCAAAACCACAAACACTGTCGCGAAGATGAAGATAGCGACGACGATCAACGCCAGGATTTTGATCGAGAGCGGCGAATGCTCGATCGACGCGGCGCCGAAATGAATGAGTGCGGCCAGGCCCAAGGAGCCGATTGGGAACAGATATTTGCCGATCGATCGTCGATGAGCAGCCAAGACGGAATTCCTTCATCGCCATCGACGGTCGCAGATCGGGTGTTGGAGAAATTTACCGAAGCGCACTGTATCAGTCTACTTGCGGCTGCCGGCCCGTTCAATGGCCGCGTGGCCGATCGACCTGGCTTAACCAGCTTGCCGAACTCGATGCCGCATATGCTGATCACAATTAAGCCTTGAGTTTTTGCGCTTGGGGCAATAGCTAGGTGCTGCCAGGCCGGGCCCCTCTGGCAGTCCATCAGGACTGCGATGTCGGACTGGAATTCCAATCCGGGTGGCCTGGCTTTGAGTTTTCTTCAGCTGTAGCGGCATTTCTCTTGTCACACGCGGTGTCCGCGTTGCTCTACGGTTATACTCGCAAGCCGCGTCACCCCTAGCTGAACGCAAGGGTGCCGTATGACAGATTTTTTCAGTCCCGAAGCAATGACCGCTCTCATGCAGGTCATCATGATCGACCTGGTGCTGGCCGGCGACAATGCCATCGTTATCGGCCTTGCCGCGGCCGGACTACCCAAAGAGCAGCGCAGAAACGCAATCGTCGTTGGCATAATCGCAGCGGCCGTTCTGCGCATCGGCTTTGCGGCCGCGACAACCCAGCTCCTGCAGATCGTCGGGCTGCTGTTCGCCGGCGGTCTTTTGCTGTTGTGGGTCTGCTGGAAGATGTGGCGCGAACTCCGGCAAAACCATGCGCAGGAAGCACAGGCGATCGAAGCGCTTTCGGAAAGCGACGTCGACTACGATGGTGTCGTAGCTGGCAAGGCTCCGCGCAAGACCCTGGCCCAGGCAACCTGGCAGATCATCATCGCCGACGTCTCCATGTCACTCGACAATGTTCTGGCGGTAGCCGGTGCTGCGCGCGAACATCCGAACGTGCTGATCTTCGGCCTTGTCCTCTCCGTCGCGCTGATGGGCATCGCTGCAAACCTCATTGCCAATCTGCTTCAGAAGCACCGCTGGATCGCCTATGTCGGGCTGGTGGTCATCCTCTACGTAGCTGGCGACATGATCTATCGCGGTGCGCTTGAACTTCTGCCTCACGTTCCGGGCGCTTGAGACACAGAAAAAGGGCCGGGACGACCTTCGTTCCGGCCGATTTCTGCTTATCGCTCCGCTACGATTTAGAGCGCACTCACCCGATCCGGCGGTGAAAAGAATCCTCGTGCTCAGATCCGTGTGAATCGCGGCTTGGCCCCACGCAAACGACCAAATCGGAAGGCATCCGACACGGCTGAGCGGATCATGAGCATCTCGCCTATGGTTTCGTGTGTCATGAGCCCGACCAGCCGGTCGGAACTGTCCACGACGGCTACAGCAGGCACGTCTGCCTGCTGCATCAGCCGCAGGCTTTCCTCGAGACTTTTGCGGTAATGTATTTTCGGGATATCGTGCCGCATTGCGCTCGCGACCGGTGCGGCGGGTCCCTTTTCCTTCAATGTCCGGATCATGTCGTTGCGTGTCACCAATCCTTCAAGATGGCCAGCGGAGTCGACGACAGGGAATTCGTGCTGCGTCGTCGCGAGCAGCATCTCGATTGCCTGGTCGAGCGTCGCCGACCGTTCCAGCCGGGCGAACTCGGTGATCATCACATCCGCGACAAGGACGCTTGTGGCTACCTCCCGGATCTGTGCGTTTTGCGCTTCCGCTGCCGCGGCGAGATAGACGAAGATGCCGATGAAGATCAGTAGCGGATTGTAGAACAGCCCAACAAAACCGAAGACGAAGGCCAATCCTTGCCCGATCATGGCTGCGATCTGGGTTGCGCGCGACCACGACAGGCGGGCGGCGAGTGCGGCGCGCAGGATACGGCCGCCATCCATCGGGAAGGCTGGGATCATATTGAAGATGACCAGGAAGACATTGACCCCGGCAAGCCTGGCGAGAAAACTCATACGCGGATCCTCGATCCCGGCCATCTGTTCGACGCCCGCCGACCCGCCGAGCAGGACGAAGATCAGCGCGGCGATCGCGACATTGACCAGCGGCCCCGCGACCGCGATCACGAACTCCTGCCCCGGCTCTTCGGGCATGCGTTCGAGCCTGGCGACGCCGCCGATCGGGAAAAGCGTAATGTCCGGCGTGTTGATGCCGAAATACCGCGCAGCGGCGATGTGGCCGAACTCATGCAGGACCACGCAGGCAAAAACCGCAATGATGAAGGCAACGCCTTGCCAGGCCGCTGGCGTGCCGCCGATCTGATAGTGCGTCAGCCAGATCCAGACGAGCAGAAGCAGGAAGGTAAAGTGAACGCGCACGGTGGTGCCGGCGATCGTCCCGAGGTTCAGCGACCAACCCAAATCCGTCCACTCCGAGAGGCCCGACGTTCGCAAGAGGCCCCACCTTGGCAACAGTCCCCACCTTCGCAACAGGGTTTGGCAGGACGCTTGCAATCGTTCGAGAACATCAGGTGCTCAAAGCTCATCGTCTGCGACTAAGGGCTGCCCGGCCGCGAGATGCCCGCCTCGGTGTTGCGCGGTCCCGTCGCAAGAACAGCTTATCACGACACGACATCCGGGTGAACGTCTCGGCGCGTGATCTGACGCGTCCGCGCCTGCACGATGATTTCGCCCTGCCGCGCTTTTTTCGGCGCTGAAGGACACGGTGCTTCGGATCGTTGTCATGGATGCTCCTGAACCTTTGCCGAAAAACATCGCAAATGCAGAAGGCTCCGGCGGGGCGCCGGCGTTAGCCGACGCACCGCGAAACAAGTGATGTTGACCTTGCGCCGACATGTCGCGGCGTTAGTCAGTGAGCAGTCTGCGAATGCTCGCCGCCCGGCTTCGAGATGTCGCTTAAAGCTTCTCCCGCCTCTGCCGCTTCGCCATTCGTCGCGAGATCGCCAAGCGAGATGATGCCGACGAGCCTCTTGTCGCGGTTCAGAACCGGGAGCCGACGTACCTGCAGGTCGCCCATGTTTTCAAGCACATGCTCGACGTCTTCGTCATCGAAGCAATATTTGACCTCCGGGCTCATGACATCACGCACCTTCGTGTCAGGTCCCTTGCCCAATGCTACGCCGCGGATCGCGATATCTCGATCGGTGATCATCCCGACCAGCCGGTCGTGGTCGCCCACGGGCATCACTCCGGCGTCAAGCCTGCCCATCATCTCAGCCACTTCGCGGATCGACTGTTCGGCGTTAGCGACCTGTACATTCCTCGTCATGCAGTTGCCGACCTTCATGGCAATCTCCCTTGACTTGCGAAGCCCTGCCGCCGGTTCCGGTGTCAATCTAGGAAACGAACTCTTCGGCGGTAACGTTCCCTTGAATCTGAATGCCCCGCGGGAGGTTTTTCATCTGTCGCCGGCCCCCCGATGTCGCGGCTCCAATGAGCCTCACGCGGTTGGAACCCTGACGGGCGATACGACGTTCCAGGAGATCGGCAGCCAACGGAGAAGTCGAATGCAGCCCTTAGCCGTAAATTCCACCAGCCGTCCCGGCGCGCTGACGATTACCCCATTCAATGGAACCGTGACGGTCAGGTTCTCCGACGCGATCATTGCCTCGACAGAGCGGGCAAAAGTGCTCCATGAAGAGGGGCAAGGTCCGGTCTTCTATATCCCGTTCGAGGATATCTATTTCGACCTTCTGGAGAAGACCAACACCACAACCCACTCCCAGCTGAAGGGCACGGCCAGTTACTGGCGGGTCCACGCGGTCGGCGGAGCGGCCGACGACTTCATGTGGGCCTACGAGACGCCCGACACGCCGGCATTGGCCATCGCCCGCCATGGCGCCTTCGATCCCAGCAAGGCGCGGATCGATGCCGATCCTGCCGAGGACAAGCGACATACGCCTCACATCCCCGAATAGAGCCTCGCATGAAGGTCGCACATCGGCCGATCACGCCACCGGCGACAATCCTTTAGTCATTCCTTTAGTCATTCGGAGAATTCTTCGTCGAGGATCCGCAGTCCGTCTTCATATTTCGATGTCGACGCGCCAATCTGCTGTGCCTGCCATAAATTGTCGGTAAGATCGGCGCGCTTGACCGGCAGCGCCAATGGGTTGGCTGCTGCTCTGCGCACGAAAGCGAGGTCGTCCTCGTCCGGCCTGCGTGTCATCGCATCGACGGCCGATACGATGGACGTTCCGAAACCTGCCGCCTCGAGCCGCTCGCGATCCCAATCGTCGCTTTTCTCAACAACGTCGTGGAGGTAGGCAACGGCCTTCTGGTCGAGCGTTTCGACGGCATCAACGACCCGGCGGCAATGCTCGATATAGGGCCGTCCGGTCTTGTCCGTCTGCCCCGCATGAGCTTGTTCGGCGATTTTTGCCGCGCGGTAAAGGAAGCTCACTGCCTCGATCCTTGCTGGCCTGTGTGATGCTGCAACCGGCCTTGTTCCGGTCCACAACATGCCTCACCGAACGCGCGACGATTGCCTGAAGTTCCACAGAATGGGCAAGGCTCCGGCGCCGAAACATCTCCAGCGCCGCAAGGGCAGCCTCACAGCTTGCTGCCGCCCTGGTCGCGGGACGCTCCATCGACAATGCCGGAACTGGGCAGAATTCCAAAATCCTGCGACTTGGCACCTTGTGCCGCTGTCAAAAATCCGTCCGCGTGGAGACCGCGCCGCAGCAACTCCCTCACGGCCGCAGACCGGCTTGGCATGCGCCTTTCGAAGCGCCAGTTTTCCAGAGCAGCCAATTCCTCCGACGTTAGCATGATCTGCAGTCGTTCGGGTCTTTCCAGTTCGGCCATTTCTGCCCTCCAGTCGCTCAAAATTAGTATTTGCCTAAGAATTAGGAAACGCCTCAGCGGTCGTCAAGACCGGTTGATTAGCCATTGGTGTGAACGGCTGACAGCTACGGCAAGGCGTCGATTATGCAGTCTTCGTCATATGCTAAATCATTGATTGTGCGGGTAATTTTACTAATTCAGCTTGCTATTCGGACCGATAGGGCACATGCTGATCACGAGGGACAAACCGCTCCTGAAAAGGGGGTTTTCCATGCGCTTCGGTTACTCGGCTCATTTGTATCAAGACGTCAACCTCCAGGTTTGGGCAGCCGCCCGGGATAAGGGGATACTCAATGTCACTGCGGTGGCCGAGGCTGTGCGGCTGCGAAACCTCGCAGAAAACGTTGCGCTTGAAGACGTCGAATGCCTGGTGTTGCAAGCCGCCCAGTTCTACGGGGCGGCCATGGAATTCGACAGCCTGACCGTGTTTGAACCAGGTAACGTCGATCGGCACTCGCTTGGCTGCGATGCCCTGCCTGGAAGAGGCGACGTCGATGTTCTGGAGGACAGGGCTGTTTCGCCTTATTTTCGCCCGCCGGACCAAACGCAATAGGTCTGGCCGAACACAGTCGGTCGCGGGGAAGGGCTCAGCTTCACGTCACGAGCGCGGCGAAATTCCTTCAATCGGCCGCGATTTCGGCCAGTGATGTCTGGACGAAATGCAGCGGCGCCTCGAGCGTCCAGGTGATGCCTCGGGCGTGGAACTCCAGCCGCCCGCTGCCGCTGAGAGCCTGCGGCGCCACTCGCTCTAGCACGACCAGTCCGAAACCGCGCCCCCTGACAGCGTCCAGGATTGGCCCGTCCAACTCACGCCAGACCAGTCGAAAGGTCTCAGCGCCGTCGCCCGCAGGGACCACGTGCCAATCGATCTCGACGCGTCCGCCGTTGCACGACAGCGCTCCATGTTTTGCCGAATTGGTGGCGAGCTCGTGAAAGGCTATGCCGAGATACTGGACGGCGTTCGGCTGCAGTACCACCATTGGCCCGGCCATCAACACGCGGGACTGCGCTGCGAAGGCCTTGAGCTGTGCCTGGATGAGCTCGCCGACCGTCGCGCCGCGCCATTCGGCATTGACCAGGAGATCATGGGATTCCGAAAGCGACATGATGCGCTCTCGAACTTGCCCGAGGAAAGCCTCAGGTGTGCTCGTCAGCTTGCTTGTCTCGCGGATCATCGAGAGGATGACCGAATACTGGTTCTTCACCCGATGGTTGACCTCGCGCATGAGCAGTCGGATGCGCCGTTCGTTCTCCTTGTGGGAACTGATGTCGCGCGCGATCTTGGAGGCGCCGACGACCCGCCCGATCCCGTCGCGGATCGGTGAGACGGTGAGCGAGACCGAAACGAGCGTGCCGTCCTTGCGCAGGCGCATCGTCTCATAGGAGGGGACGCGTTCGCCGGCGCGGATGCGGCTGATGATCGAGACTTCCTCGTCGAGACGGTCAGGCGGAATGAGCATCGTCACCGGCCGGCCGATCGCCTCGGCAGGCGTGTAGCCGAACAGGCGTTCTGCAGCATCGTTCCAGCTGGTGATGATGCCATTCATGTCCTTCGAGACGATGGCGTCCATCGACGACTCGACAATGGCGGCAAGACGCATGCGGGCTTCATCGCCCAGCGTCTGCGTGCGCAGGTCGAGCAGCGTGTTGATGGCACCGACAACATTGCCCGCTTCGTCGCGAAGCAGGCGTGGGTGAGCCCTGAATGGGACCAGTTCGCCATCCGGCCGCTCCGCAATCGCCTGGTCCCAGGAGACATCCCGCCCTTCGCGCAGCGCCACGGCCATCGGACACTCGCCATGCGCCATATCCCGACCGTCCAGATGACGAAGCTTCCACGAGCCGCACCATAGGTCCCGACCGATAACAGGACGATGGCCCCAGAGCTCAGCTGCGGCTTCGTTGAAGAAGGTGATGTGTCCCTGCCCGTCGACGGTGTAGATGGCGACCGGCAGTGCCTGCATCAGATCGGCAGTGGGAATGCCCGGAACTCCGAGGCCGACATCGGCTTGTTCAACGAAGTTCACTTATGGCGCCATTCTCGTGGATTTCTGAGCGGCTATAATGCCCTTGAGCGGTTTCGGTTCCGTCCGGACAATCACGTGCGGCCCCCTTTGCCCGCAGTCGCGGCGACATTCCTGGGCAAGGCATCAGGCCGACACAGGATCATCGCCAAATTGTCCGCCTAATCGTGTACTAAATGCGCCCGAGAAGGACCAGGATAATAACGATCAGCAGCACGAGACCGAGGCCACCGCCACCATAATAGCCGGTGCCGTAGAACGGTCCACCACCCAAACCGCTGAACCCGCCAAGCAAGATAAGGATCAAAATGATGATGAGTATGGTTCCGAGGCTCATGGTGGTTCTCCCATTCGTGCGCTGCCGCGCCGTACAAGGGCACGTCCATGCGCCTGTTGATGACGGTATGAACTCCCAGAGGGGGCTTCCTGTTCCACCGGAAGTAGCATCGCTGTCGCTCGTCTAGCGGGAAAAGCCGGTAGGCTGACGAGACAGCCCGCCGGCCGGGAGCCCGCGGGCGACAGGCTTTCTCAGCCTCGGACCGCCTGGAGGAACGGCGATCACAGCAAAAATGCCTGACGCAGTCGGAAGTTGCGGCGGTAGGCCAAAGAAGGCCACAGCCACTCTACCGCCCTTTGTTTGCCGGCCGGGTGCCGCCGCCCTTCTTTTCCGGGTCATGAGTATGGTGGCTGTCGCGTTCGCCTCCGCCGCCGGAGATCTTGCTGCGGCTGCGCAGATCGGAATCGGCTGGCGGTTTTTCTATCACCAGCGGCTCCTTGGCATTTTCGTGCGATGCGCCAGGACCGCCATGGCGAATACTGGCGCGGGTCTTCTTCGACGTGGACATGAAATCACCTAGCGGTCCTGCTGATAGCCTTGATGGGTCGTATTGACCTTCGTGTTGCCCTGCTGGCCCTGTTTGTCAGGATTTGGGGCGGAATGGCTGTGCTGCGTCTGGTCGACAGGAACCGACTTCTTGTCGCCCGGACCCTTTGGGCTCTGGTTCTCTGTCGGAACGGGTGGTGGTTTTGTGCTCATGACCGTCTCCTTTCACTAGCCAAAACAAGCAGGCCCCCGGGAAGGTTCCTAATCCGAACCGGGCGAGGGGCAAACTCCTGACATTGCCAATTCCGGCCTTGTCGGCGCGTCGCAGCGCAATAATCTTCTGTTAGGGCGTGGGCACTTCCCCCTATTGAAAGGAGCCGACCATGAAACACCAAACACTCGACCAACTGCAGACAGTTGCGAAAGTTGAGCCCTCGGCGACATACCCGACCATGACTCGGGCGCAGCGGATCGAGCGTTGGGCAGAGCTTCTCGAACAAAATCCACGGCGTTGCCTCGGAGCCCTTTCAGGCACCGAATATCTCAGTCCTGAAGCTCGTGACGTAGCGCGTGGCGCGGGGTCGCCGATCACCGTTGCCTATGAGGATCCGGTGCTGCGCGCCATGGGTCTGAAAGATGATACCTACGGTGAGGCAAAGCGCTTCTTCGAGCTAAGTGACTGGCAGTTGCACAACATCGTCTGTCACTGTCACGTTGGTGCTACGATGCAAGCGCGATGGGCTGCCGCCAGAGTCCGCCGGACGATTACCGGGAACAGACTTCTGGCCTGGCTGAGGGCAAGGTTTGTGCATTGAGGCCAGCCCAGAACGGTGACGACAAGTCTTGATCGTTCTCGTTAGCGGCTGGCCGGCAAAAGGCTGGTGGCATCGCCGGCGCCGCAGTGTTGATCGAGCCGACGCCTTGCATTCAGGGCGGCCGGACGAAGGCTCATGGCCGGGTCCCTTGTCGGGGGGGCAGGAAGCTCGATTCATGTGAACACGGCCCGCGCCCCTGATCCATGCCACCACCGATGCATCGTTGGCGGAATCTCGTCCCTGTGACATGCCCGCAATCGCGTCTGGGAACTTTTCTGGAGGCACATGGTTGGAATGTGCGGCTGAAAGAATCCGGGCCTGTGCCAAGGAGGTTCGCCATGAAGCTTCGCGAGTTGATGGACCAAGTGAAGGATCTGCCCCCGGATACCCTCGTCTGTACCGCCGAGATTGACGAGGCCTTTGCGGCCAACATTGCCGGCATAGAAACGGTAGAAGGTGCCCGGATCGAAAGCCGGAAACCGGACGGCACCGAAGCTGTCGAACTCGCCAACGGGAACGACAGGGTTGTCGTAATCCGCTGGTGAACCGCTGGCTCATGCCGGAGCGGCCCATGCTTGATCACTGAACGCTGGAGGCGTCGCAGGCCATGTTACCGGTATTGAATAAAAGACTTTGCGCCGGGCTGATCGCCGGAACTCTGATGCTCTCGGCCGGCGGCTTTGCTCCGCTCGCAGCTCAGGAAATCCCAAACGACTTCACGGCGATCGTGCGCGAGAAAATTCCAGCCGTGGTCGCAATAACGACCAAACAGATCATCCAGGACCAGGCGACGCTGGGCGACTTTCTTAGTCCTTTCGGCAGTCCCGGCCTCGGACCGGCGCAACCGCAGGTGCGAGAGGCCCTTGGTTCCGGCTTTGTGATCAGCCCCGAGGGGTACATCGTCACCAACAACCATGTCGTTGCCGATGCAAGCGAAATTCATGTCGTATTCTCTGACAAGGAGACGTTGCCTGCGCAGCTCGTCGGCCGCGATCCGGCAACCGACCTCGCGGTGCTGAAGATCGACCCGCGGTCCAATATGACAACGACCGCCTGGGGTGACTCCGATGCAGTACAACCCGGCGCATGGACGATCGCTGTCGGCAGTCCGTTCGGGCTCGGTGGGACCGTTACCGTCGGCGTGGTTTCGGCCCGTTCGCGCGACATCAATGCCGGTCCTTACGACGATTTTCTCCAGACCGACGCCTCAATCAATCGCGGCAATTCCGGCGGCCCGCTGTTCAATGCGCGCGGCGAAGTGATCGGGGTCAATACGGCCATCGTATCTCCCACAGGTGGCAGCATAGGGATTGGCTTTGCGGTACCATCCCGCACCGCCCGGAACGTCGTCGACCAGTTGATCCGCACTGGCCGGATCGAGCGCGGTTTCATCGGGGTGCGTCTCCAGGAGATCACCCCGTCGATTGCCGAGGCGCTTGGAATACCCGGCAGCAAGGGAGCGCTGGTCGCCTCGGTCGAACCCGGCAGTCCGGCAGAGCAGGCAGGCATACAGGCGGGAGACGTGATTACACGCTTTAACGGCAAGGACATCCAGAGCGTCCATGATCTGACGCTCGCCGCTGCGAGCCAAAAGCCGGGAACAAAAACGACGCTGACACGGAACCGCGGAGGCAGCCAACAGGAAATAGCTCTGACCATCGGACAACGCAACGATGAGGAGCAACAGACCAGCGCCGTTCCGAAGTCGGAAACGGCCGACACGCGTCTTGGATTGTCGCTCAGCCCAATCCCGGATGAGGCACGCCGGCAGCTCGGACTCCAGCCGGATACTACAGGCGTGTTCGTCCAGGAAGTGGCTCCAAACAGCCTCGCCGCCGAAAACGGCGTTCAGCCTGGCGATGTGATCGTCTCGGCCAACAACCGGGATGTGACACAGCCGTCGGACATCCAAGAGGAGTGGGCGAAATCCCGCCAGCTGAACAAGCCGATGTTGTTCCGCATCAGCAGGCAAGGGCAATCTCTTTTCGTTGCCGTGGCCACGGCCAAATCTTGACGGGCCAAATCTTGACGGGCCAACTCTTGACGGGAACGCGTTAAGTTTGGCGAACGTAAACTTGGCCGAATAGATCACCCGCCTTCGCGAGAGGCGGCCTTTAGGAACGGGAACAACAGCCGACCCAGGCCGTTTCGTCCAATGAGTCATTCAACCTGTTGAAAGGAGGCTTCGATGAGCGCCACCGGACTCGAAGTATTCGACAAGACGCTGCAGATAACAAACATCTGGCTCGACGAGATCATGACCGAGATTGGACCGGATCGGCAGGTCGCATGGCATGTGCTTGGAGCGGTGCTCCACGCCCTGCGAGACCGCATGCAGCCGGATCTTGCCGCCCACCTGGGCTCGCAGCTGCCGATCCTCGTGCGCGGCGCCTACTACGACCAATATCAGCCCTCCAAGACTCCCGAGAAGTTGCGGTCGCTCGACGAGTTCCTGGCCAAAATCAAGGCGGAGCTGGAATTCACCCGATCGGTCGATTCCAAGGATGCATTGAGGGTCGTATCCCAGGTTCTCGCTCACCATGTGGGAGAGGGGCAGATGATCAAGGTTTGGGAATCCTTGCCAGCAGAAATCAGGCGCGTCGCGGAAGCTCAGCAAGCGGCGTGAAATAGCGCCAGATATAGCTGGCTGTAGCGCTTGTTCTTGGGGAGATGGAAATGCCACTCACCCTTATCAGCCCGGCGTTCCCGGCGGCCGGGAAAATCCCTGAAAAATATACCCGCGACGGCGAGAACGTCTCACCACCGCTAAAATGGTCCGGTGTTCCGAACGGTACCAAGAGCCTTGTTCTTGTCGTGCAGGATCCCGACGCGCCGAGCGGGATTTTCGGGCACTGGGCGGTGTTCAATATCCCGCCCGATGCGAGCGAACTCACCGAGGCGCAGGATGGCAAGCCAGGCCCGTCGGCACTCAGGCAAGGCACCAACGATTTCGGCAATGCCTATTACGACGGCCCGCAGCCGCCGGTGGGACATGGCGTCCATCATTATCATTTCCGGCTGGCCGCGCTCGACGTGCCGAGCCTCAGTGTGCCGGGACAGGCGGGCGTGCAGCTCGTCTGGAAGGAAGCCCAGAAGCATGCGCTGGAGCAGACTGAGCTGGTCGGAACCTACGCACGGTAACACCGGGCCGCGCCAGTCGCTGCCTCTTATAGCGCGGCCGGCGCAAGCGGCTTTCGAGCTGGGCCATGGATGACCGAACCGTCGGCGGCGAAAATCGAGCCATGGCAAGGACAATCCCAGGTGTTCTCCGCATTGTTCCAGGTCACCGTGCAGCCCTTGTGGGTGCATGTCGCCGAAACCGGGTGGAGCACCCCTTCAGCGTCTCTCCACGCCGCGATCTTTTCGTCGCCCCTGACGATCACACCGCCCATGCCGGGCACGATGTCGTCAAGGCTTGTGACAATCGATTGGCTGCGGCCATTCCTGTGAAAGTCCTCGGGATAAGGCCGCGCCGGATCATAGAGCTTTTGCCATGGGCTCGGCCGCGCGCAGATCAAATCCGCGATCGTCATGCCTGCGGCCGTTCCATTGGTGATGCCCCAGGCGTTGAAACCCGTGGCAATATAAAACCCGGAGGCTTTGTCCGGATCGGGCTCGCCGGCATACGGAACCCTATCGGCCGTATCATAGTCCTCATTACACCAGCGCCACGCAACGTCTCCAACTGGAAGGCTCATTCTTACCCATTGTTCCAGCTCGACAAACCGTTTCGCCACGTCGCCGTCCTGGCCCGTGTCAAACTTGGGGTCGAGCGCGACCAGCAGCGGGCCTTCGGCGTCGCGGCCGGTGCGGATGGAATGCGTCGGATCGTCGATGCCGATGAACATGCCGTCGACAGCACGAGGGTCATCGATCCGAAACGCCATGGCAGTGTGACAGCGCGGCTGGGTCCGGTTCGCCATGCCGACGGGGCTCTTCACCGTCATGTTGGTGGCGACGACCACATGCTCGGCGTGAACGGTGCCGCTGTCGGTAACGACGCGCCAGCGGCTTGCCTCGCCGATCGAGATCGCGCGGCTGTTTTCGAAAATCCGTCCGCCACGGGCCGTCACTGCTTGAGCCAGGCCAACCAGATACATCGCCGGATTGAACTGCGCCTGGTCGGAAAAACGCAGAGCGGCGGCCGTTTCGAAAGGCAGCGGCGCGCGCTCCAAAACATCGGCGTCCAGCCCAACCTGGCGCGCGGCCTCCGCCTCGGCCACGATCTCCGCGCGCCGGCTTGCATCGCAGGTGTAGGTATAGGCGTCCTTGGCCTCGAGATCGCAGGCGATGGCGCGGTCGCGAACCCATTCCCGGATCTGGATGGCGCCGGCGGAATTCGCATCGGCATAGGTCTGCGCCAGGTCCCGCCCGAACGTGTCGATGAGATGGCGATAGATCAGCGCGTGCTGCGTCGTGATCTTGGCCGTCGAGCGGCCGGTCACCTGGCCGCCTGTCCGCAGGCCTTCGATGACGATCACCGACCGACCGGCCTCGCAAAGGCGAAGCGCCGTCGTGAGCCCGACAATCCCGGCGCCCACGACAACGGCATCGGCATGGATCGAGCCCTCGAGCGGGGGATAGTTCGTAGCGGTGGCTGCCGCCACCCAACAGCTTCCCGGTTTTCCCGAAAGAATGGCCATTTCACCAGCGTCCCATGCGTTCGATGCATCTCCATCGACAACCCGCGCCGGCGCGAAAAAGTTCCGAGATCTACGGTCTTCAATCGTGGTTTATTTGGAGCTTCAGCAGATGATCGGGGCAGTCGAACGCAGCAACGGACGTGAATTGGTATAGGCAGATGCCATTACTGTTAGGCCGGCGGCCGAAGACTGCGCCGTTACGGCCTGTGGCGAAGGTCACCTGCGCGCGCCCGGCAAAGCCTGAAGAATGGTTCGAGCCACCCGCATCCAGTATTTTGGCGATAAAACAATTCGTACCTTGTTTTTCCCCATTGCAATTGCCAACCATGGAAATGGATTGATTCGGAGCTAGTCTATGCGTGGACTGCAAGTGGCCCTGGCTGCGGTGATCTTGGGCATTTCAGTCAGTTCTGGACTCGCCGATGACAATTCTCCCTTTATCTATTTTGCGACCCAGGACCCTTTCGCAGACGGTTTGCCGACCAAGAATGATGTTTATGTCTTTGGTGGCGTCTTTGCGCACGGGGCCTTCGGGGACGCGATCAATGTTTTGGGTGCCGACTACACGGACAACTATATAATCGGAGCTGCATACGGTCGCGATTTCGTCGATATCGGCGCTGGCTTCGTTCTTGGTGGCGTCGCCGGCGCGGCCATAAGATTTGGCGAGGACGATGATACGACTGGCGAACTTTGGGCCGGAGCGCGACTGCGCCACCACGGCCTGGTCATTGGTGATTTGGCGATTGCGCCCGCACTGACTGCTGGATTCAGTGTCGTTACCGGCCCTACCGAGATCGAGCGCGAACGCGAAATCGTCCGCGATGGCGATGCATCATTCCTCGGCTTCGTTGGTGCGGAGCTTTCGTTCAGAGTGAGGCAGGCTCCCAACGTCGAACTCGTCTACCAACTCCACCATAGATCCGGCGCCGATGGTACGTTTGGAGATATGACAGAGGGTTCCAATGCGAACGCCCTTGGAATCCGTTATCGCTTCTAACGCTCGGTGCTGTAGACCTTCTTGCAGGCGCCTACGCACCCACCCAGTTGGCTCGCGCTGAGGACGGCGACACCCCCGTGAGGGTCGGCACGATGAACCACTGAAAATCTCAAGGCGGTGTCGCCCTATAGCGCCGGGTCACCCTCAGGCTATATCCTTCAGCGTGTCCAGCGGCCCTTTCAATGCAGACCTGGGCTGGATCAACTCTGGCGCGATCAGGAAGGTCTGCGGTGCCGTCGGAGGTTCATCGATCAGCTCGAATGCCTTCGTGATCATCGCCTCAACATTCTGCCGCACCATGATTACGGGGAAGGGCAGGAAGGAGCCGAAGGGGTCATAGTCGTAGCAACCGACGACGAGTTCGCTGAACATTTCCGCCGGCCGGCCGGCCATGAAACGCAGCAGACCTTCCATATTGATCGACGAATTGATGAACAGCGCGCGCGGCAGCTTGCCACGGCATTGGTAAAACGCCTCGAAGGCACGCAAAGTTATATCAGGCGAATACCCGGAGGACTGCACACCATCGTCAGGGTCGGCGCCCAGCAGCGCCTTCTTGGTCGCATGGAAAGCGGCGATGCGTTCGCGGCTGGCGTGGTCGTTGCGGCCGCCAAACAGAAACAGCTCGTCCGGCCGCAGAGGATCGTCGTTGCCGAAGTGGCGGATGATTGCTTCCGTCAGCATCCGCGCGCCCTGATAATTGTCGCTGATCACCGAATGCGCCTTCGCTCCCGGCAGGTCGATGTTGATATGCCTCAGCCCCGCCAGTTCGCAGACCTCGTGCACGCCATCGGGATCGGTGGCGCCGACGATGAAGAGCTGGTCGATTGAATAGGAGATCAGCGTCTCCGCAGTCCGCCGTTCCTCTTCGGGGTCGCGGCTGGCGCTAACCACGACCGGGCATTGGCCGCGGCTGCGCACATGCCCCTCAAACGTCTGCGCCATGGAGGAGAAGTAGCGATTGTCGTGGACGGGCAGCATCAGGCCGACCAGGCCCGATCGCGAGCGTCGCAAGCCTCGCGCTTGCAGATTGGTGGTGTATTGGTGGAGTTCGGCGAGGCCGAGAATTGTTTGCGCCGTACTTTCCTTGATGCGGCGCTTGCGCCAAGTGCCGTTCAGCACGGCACTCACGGTCGAGGGCGAACTGCCCGACAGCACGGACAGGTCATAGATCGTCGCCTTCTTCTTGACCCGCTGATCCATCTGGCGCCTCCGGCGCGTCTATTTAGAGCAATATCCCGCTTGACGAGAGCTTCTCAATGCACAATAGTTTCTGCACCATCGATTGTGCAAGCGAAAACCGGTGGATGATCGATGGGGAAGTGCCCCGTCTCTTTCGGGGAGGTTTCTAACGGCCGCCGTCGTTCGACGGCTCGAGTGTGTTCCCACTAGGAACGTTATGGGAGGAGTACAGATGAAAAAGCTCTTGATCGCGGCGCTTGCCGTGACCCTTATGATTGGCGGATCATTCGCTGCGATGGCACAGCAGGCCGGCAAGGTCGGCGTCGTCGTCAAGATCGGCGGCATTCCGTGGTTCAACGCAATGGAGGCGGGTATCAAGGAGCGCGGCGAGAAGCTCGGGATCGACGCATTCATGGTCGGCCCGACCAGCGCTGATCCAGCACTGCAAGTTCGCGCCATCGAGGATCTGATCGCGCAGGGCGTCAAGGTCATCGGCGTCGTGCCGAATGATGCCAAAGTGCTTGAACCGGTCCTGCAGAAGGCCAAGGACGCCGGCATCATCGTCATCACACATGAATCGCCTGGCCAGAAGGGCGCCGACTGGGATTTCGAACTCGCGTCCGCCACCGGCTTCGGCGAGGCTCACGCCAAGCTCCTGGCGGAGAAGATGGGCGGCAAGGGTGAGTATGCAGTGTTCGTCGGCTCGTTGACGGTGCCGCTGCACAATGCCTGGGCCGATGCGGCAATCGAGTATCTGAAGAAGAATAATCCCGACATGAAACTCGTCGGCGAACGTTATGGCGTCGCCGAGGATGTGGACAAGAGCCGCAGCACTGCGCTTGACCTGATTTCCGCAAATCCCGGCCTGAAGGGCTTCCTCGCCTTCGGCAGCCAAGGCCCGATCGGCGCTGGCCGCGCAATCGAAGAGCGCCGGAAGGTGGGCGAAATTTTCGTGCTCGGACCATTCTCGCCAGGCCAAGGCCGGAAGCTCATCAAAAGCGACGCGATCTCCGGCGGCTTCATGTGGAATCCGAAGCAGGCGGGCGAGGTTTTCGTCACGCTGGCCGACCATCTCATGAAGGGCAAAGAGATCAAGGATGGCGATACGATCGAAGGGCTTGGGACAGTCAAGCCCGACTTCGAAAACCGTAACATCATCGTCGATCAACTCGTCCCCATCAACAAGGATACTGTCGACGATCTCGCGGCGATGGGCCTGTAAAGCCTCCCAAGGCGAATGGCAGTCGGGCCCGGCCTCGAACCGGCCCGGCTGCAGGATTGCAAACGCGATTGGATCCAGGTTTCGTTCGATGGCTGATCAGGCACTCGATGGCGCCGCACCACGGCCGCTGCTGTCGCTCCGCAACGTCAACATGACGTTCGGCGGCGTGAAGGCGCTGAAGAATGTCAGCTTTGAGGTGTTGCCGGGCGAGGTGCATTGTCTTGCCGGCGAGAACGGCTCCGGCAAGAGCACGCTGATCAAGGTCATTACAGGCGTGTACAAGCCCGAGGCGGGCGCCGTGATCGACTATGATGGCCAGAGCTACTCCCATATGTCGCCGGTTACGGCGCAGGCCAGCGGAATTCAGATCATCTGGCAGGACCTCGCCCTGTTTCCCGAGATGACTGTCGCCGAGAATATCGCGTTCCAGACCGTCATCGGCCGCTGGCCGCGGCTGGTGAACTATGCCGAGATGCGCCGTATCGCGATCAACGCCTTGCAACGTCTTGGTGTTACCTTCGATGTCGATCTGGCACTCCACCACTTTCCCATCGCACAGCGGCAGATCGTAGCAATCGCCCGCGCCCTCGTCGGTGAGGCAAAGCTCGTCTTCATGGACGAGCCGACGGCGTCGCTCACCCAATCCGAAACCGACTATCTGCTGGACGTTGTGCGCAATCTGTCGGCGTCGGGTGTCGCCGTTGTGTTCGTCAGTCATCGCCTGGCGGAGGTTCTTGAAATCTCCAGCCGCGTCACCGTGCTGCGCGACGGCGCCCTGGTTGGCGTCTATCCAACCAAAGGCCTGACCCAGTCGCGCGTCACCGAGTTGATGACGGGCAAGACCTTCGACTATTCCGTCCTGCATCGGGATTTGAGCAGGAGCCCAGTCATGCTTGAGGTCAAGGGACTGTCGCGGCCCGGCGAATTCGACGACGTGTCCTTGACAGTCCGGCGCGGCGAGACGCTCGGCATCACCGGGTTGCTCGGGGCAGGGCGCACCGAATTGGCGCTGACATTGTTTGGCATGCGCAAGCCGAAATCGGGCTCCGTCGTCCTGGATGGCAAACCCGTCCGATTCGGTTCCAACCGTGACGCGATCGCCGCCGGCGTCGCCTATCTTTCGGAAGACCGGCTGTCGCTCGGTCTCATTCAGCCCCAGGCAATCGCCGACAACATGGTCATCGCCTCGCTGGACAAGATCCTTTCAGGCGGTTTCATTTCGAGCGATCGCAAGCGATCTCTGGTCAATCGCTGGATAAGGGATCTCGGGGTCAGGATCGGAAAGCAGGACGACGCGATCTCGACCCTGTCAGGGGGAAATCAGCAACGTGTCGCCATTGCAAAATGGCTGGCGACCGACCCGAAGCTGCTTATCCTCGACGCACCGACGGTCGGCGTCGATGTCGGCGCGCGCGCCGGCATTTTCGACATCGTTTCCAAGCTGGCGGACAGCGGCCTGGCCATTATCCTGATCTCGGACGAGGTGCCTGAAGTCTATTTCAACGCGGACCGTGTGCTGCACATGGCTCAGGGGCGCATTGTCGGCGAATTTACGCCGGGCGCTACGACCCTCCAGGCGATCGAGGAGGCGGTCTATGCGTAGGTTTGTCCGCTCCCACGCAACGGAACTGGCTTTGCTCGGCGTTATCGCAGTCATCTGCGTCTTCCTTTCGTTCGCGACAGACCGGTTCTTCACCCTCGGCAACGCGTTTGACCTTCTGAACACCAGCTCGGTCAACATCATCTTCGCCGTCGGCCTGCTGGTCGTGCTGATCGCCGGCGGCATTGATATTTCCTTCGCGGTTGCTGCCTCCGTTGTGCAATATCTGACCGCGACCGTCCTCGGCTGGATCGGCGGCGGGAATTGGATTGTCGGCTTCATCATCGCTGGCGCATTGGGCGTCGCGTTGGGCTGCATCAACGCCTTCCTGATCCACGGGTTCAGGATCATCTCGATCGTCGCCACGATTTCGACTTTCAACATTTTCTTCGGCTTGCTGATGTTTTTCACAGGCGGCGTGTCGATCTACAACCTGCCGGACTGGCTCACCACCCGCGTCGTGCTGTTCGAGCGAGAGATGGCTGACGGGACCTGGGCGGAGATCACCCTGCCTGTGCTCATTATGGCCATATGCGTGTTCGCTACCTGGGCGTTGATCACGCGCACCACGACTGGCCGCCAACTCTACGCATTTGGCGACAACCCGGAGGGCGCGCGCCGCTTCGGCATCAATATCGGTGCCATGCAATTTATCGCCTTCGGCTGGCTTGGCCTGATGGCGGGTATCGCCGGTCTCGTCCAGGCGCATTACGCGCAGGAGGTTGTGCCGAATGCCCTTTATGGGCGCGAACTCGACGTCCTGGCAGCGGTGGTCCTTGGCGGTGCGCGGCTCGGCGGCGGCAAGGGCAGCGTGCTCGGCTGCATTCTGGGCGTTCTGTTGGTCTCGATTACCCAGAACGGGCTTAATTTGATGGGCGTGTCGCCTTTCGCGTTCAAGATGATCGTCGGCGCCATCATTCTTGCCGCAATCACGCTTTCGAATACCAGCATCGAACGCCTGCTGCCGTTCCTGAAAAGCCGACGGGCGCCTTCATGACGGTTTTGATTGAACGCGTCCGCAACGCGCTCGGCCCCGAACTTGCAGGTCCGTTTGCCGCGTTCGTAGCTGTCATGATCGTGTTCGGTTTTGCCGCGCCGAACTTTCTTTCCCGCGCTACCTTTGGATCCGTTGCCTTCCAGCTGCCGGAACTCGGCCTCCTCACACTCGCCATGCTGATGCCGATCCTGACCGGCGGCCTGAACCTGGCCATCACCTTCACGGCCAACATGGCCGGCTTGACGCTGGCTTGGGTACTGCAAAGCCAGGGAGGCGTCGAAGCGGGCGTCGGCGCCTTTGTGCTTGGCTCGGTCCTTGCCATCGCGGTCGGCGCACTGAGCGGGCTGATCATGGGGCTCGTCATCGCCTACACCAAGGCTCACCCGATCCTGGTCTCGCTGTCGATGATGATCTTCCTGCGCGGTCTCGGCGAATTCCTGACGCGCGGGGGCGACGTGTCCGGCATTCCCGGCTTCCTGGCGCCGATCGGCTACGGTTCGATTTTTGGCATCCCGGTGCCGTTGCTCATCTTCATCGCTTGCGTGCTGATCTGGCACGTCTTGCTAACGCGCATGAAGCTAGGCTTCAACACCTACATGATAGGCTCCAATATCGAGGCCACACGCTATTCCGGTATCAATACGCGCAAGGTGCAGGTTCTCGTCTACACATTGTCCGGCGCGATGTGCGCGGTCGCCGGCATCATCATGCTGGCGCGCTTCAATTCGGTGCGTGTCGGCCACGGCGAGTCTTACCTGCTGATCACCGTGCTTGCCTGCTTCCTTGGCGGGGTCAATCCGTTCGGCGGCTTCGGTCGGGTGATCCCGGTCTTCGTTGCGCTCGTCGTGCTCCAGCTTCTGTCCTCGGGACTCAATCTGATGGGCGCAAGCCAGCATCTTGCGACGGCAGTCTGGGGCATCCTGATGATCACGGTGATGATCCTGCGCTGGCTTGCCGGGCGCCTCAAATTCCTGAACACAAACAGAGGGTGAGTTAGATGCATGGTTTTGGGGTCCACACCTCGATGTGGACGATGAACTGGGACCGGGCCGGCGCGGAGAAGGCGATCGCGGCTTCCGTCAAATACGGGATGGACTTTATCGAGATCGCGCTTCTGAACGCGCCGGCGGTCGATGCCGCGCACACACGCGCCTTGCTCGAAAAGCACAATCTTCCTGCCGTTTGCTCGCTTGGCCTGCCGGAGCGCGCCTGGGCCTCGGTGCGGCCGGATGCCGCCATCGAACATCTCGAAGTGGCGATCGACAAGACTGCTGAAATGGGCGCGCTGGCGCTTTCCGGCGTGATTTTTGGCGGTATCGGCGAACGCACCGGCCTGCCACCGACCGAAAAGGAATACGACAATATCGCCCACGTGCTGACCGTCGCCGCCAAGCACGCCAAGAAGCGCGGCATCGAGCTCGGAATCGAGGCGGTGAACCGCTACGAGAACCATTTGATCAACACCGGCGCCCAGGCCGTCTGGATGGTCGAGAAAGTCGGGGCCGACAACATTTTTGTTCATCTCGACACCTACCACATGAACATCGAGGAGAAAGGGGCAGCCAACGGCATTCTGGCTGCCCGCGACCACCTGAAGTACATCCACTTGTCTGAGAGTGATCGCGGCACACCAGGCACCGGCAACTGCCCCTGGGACGAGATTTACGCGACGCTGGCGGCAATCGGCTTCAAGGGCGGACTGGCCATGGAAAGCTTCATCAACATGCCGCCGGAAGTCTCCTACGGCCTCTCGGTCTGGCGGCCGGTTGCGAAGGACGAGGCCGAAGTGATGGGCAATGGCTTGCCGTTCCTGCGCAACAAGGCTCGCCAATACGGTCTGATCTGAGACGATGGGTGACGGGCAGAAGGCGGACGGCGCAAGGATCGCCGTCTTCGATGTCGGCAAGACCAACATAAAGCTCTCCGCAATGACGCTCGACGGCGTGCTCGTGGAGAGCCTCTCTGTCCACAACGAAGTGCGGCCCGGTCCACCTTGGCGGCAGCACGATCTCAACGGCATTAGCGACTGGCTGTTCGGCTCGCTCGCCACTTTGTGCCGACACCATCCGCTGGAAAAGGTGGTCGGCACCGGACATGGCTCCGCGGGGGTCTTGGTGAACGCAGATCCCGACGAGACTTGTGCCCTGCCGATGATTGACTACGAGCAGGATCTGCCGCGTGCAATTCGCGAAGGCTACGCGCCGCTTTCGGGCGATTTCTTCGATCGCGGCAGCGCGATCATGCTGAAGGCTGCCCACCAGGCGCGTCAGCTGTACTGGATGCAGCAGGTTGATCCGGAGCGCGTCGCTCAGGCTCGTTGGTATCTGGGCTTGCCTCAATATTGGGCCTGGCGGCTGTCAGGCGTGCCATCGGCCGAAACGACGATCCTCTCGGCGCAATCCCATCTGTGGAACAATGTGCGCAAGCAGTGGTCGCCCATTGTGGCGGGGCAGGGATGGCAGCGCCTCATGCCACCATTCCATCCGGCCTGGGAGAGGTTGGGGCCAATCCGGCAGGATCTGGCGCGCCGACACGGCATACCGGAAGAGCTGTCTGTCCTGACCGGCGGCCACGACAGCAGCCTGAACCTCTACCGCTATCAGGCGGCAGGCATGCACGACGCCTGCGTGATCTCTACCGGAACCTGGATTGTCGGAATGTGCGCGGCGACACCTCTCGACCGCCTCGATGAAAATCGCGGAATGGTTCTGAACAGCGACGTGACAGGACGCCCGGTCGGCGGCGTTTTGACCATGGGCGGACGTGAGTTCAGTCATGTGGCAGGGCACGGGGTGGCAGGGCAGGGGCAAGAAGGAACTGCGGCCGACGCTGCGCTCGTCAGTTTGCTGATTGAGCGCGGCACTTTCGCATTGCCGTCGTTCGGCGACGATGACGGCCTGTTTCGAGGCAGCGCTGGGCTCGGCCGGTTTGAAGGGCCGCCTGCAGAAACCCCTGCAGAGCGCAAGGCGCTCGCGGTGCTCTACGCCGCGCTGCTGACGGTCGAATGTATCGATGCACTGAACGAAACCGGGCTGGTTGCATTGGATGGCACCTTCCTGCGAGACCCGCTCTACGCCACGCTGGTTGCGGCGCTGCGGCCAAACGCCGAAACGGCCTACAACCTCGACTCCTATGGCACCGCTTCGGGTGCGGCGCTGCTTGGCGAACACGAAACGCGTGACACGCCGGCTCCGATCGCGCTCAGCCTGCCGACTGGCTTTGCCGGCGATCGTGAGGCGCTCGCAGCCTATGCACAGCGGTGGCGCGAACTGGCGAAGCGAAACAACTTGCAACAGCGCAAGACCAGCAAAAGGAATGATCGATGACTGATGACAGCGCTCTGCGCCGCGAGATGGTGGATGCTTGCCGCCGGATGAACTCAAGCGGCATCAACCAGGGCAATGCCGGCAATTTGTCGGTGCGCTCTAGCGACGGTTTCCTGATCACGCCCTCGTCGCTGCCCTACGAAACGATGACGCCCGAAGACATCGTCGAGATGGGCTTTGACGGCACCTATGTCGGCCGACGGCCCTCCTCGGAGTGGCGCTTCCACCGTGACATTTTGAGGGAGCGGCAGGAGATCGACGTCGTGCTGCATTGCCACTCGCTCTACGCCACGACGCTGGCCTGCCATCACAAGACGATCCCGAGCTTCCACTATATGACGGGAGTGGCGGGCGGCACCACCATCCGCTGCGCGGAATACGCAACCTTTGGCACGCAGGCCTTGTCCGACAATGCCTTGGTTGCACTCAAGGATCGCCTCGCCTGCCTGCTCGGCCAGCACGGCCAGATTTCGCTCGGCAAGACCATGGAGGCCGCGTTGTGGCTGGCGAACGAGGTCGAAACCCTGTCGCGCATGTATGTCCAGGCGCTTAGCCTTGGCGAGCCGCCGGTCCTTTCCGACGAGGAGATGGCGCGCGTGATCGAGCAGATGAAGAAGATGAGCTATGGCCAGGCGCCGGATCCGGAGGGAACGAACGATTTGGCGCGGCCGCGCGACGCTGCGGTCTAGCGCTGCTCCGGCAGATTTTAGTGAAGATGTCTGTTTTCGCGCTGGGTGGCAGGTGAAGACTGAGATGTCCTCCTTACGGCAAACGGTGAATCAAATCGTTCAGCAAAAGCAGCGACGCGCCGGCGAAGACAGCCGCAGCCGCGTCGTCCAGCATGATGCCGAGTCCACCCCTTACCTTGTCATGCACGACGCCGATCGGCCAAGGCTTGACGACGTCGAAAAACCGGAAAGCAAGGAAACCTGCTGCCCACCAGACCGGATCTGGCGGCAGCACGGAAAGCGTTGCGGCGGTGCCGAAGGTCTCGTCAATGACGACGATCTGCGGATCCTCCGTCCTGGTATGGGAGACGACATGCGACGACGCCCATACTCCCACGGCAAAAAAGGCCATATAGGCGAGCACGATCAGCCAAGGCGATGCAGGTATCAGGACCGCGGCAACAGCCACTCCGACACCCGCGCCGGCCGTGCCTGGCCATACCGGAGATAGTCCCGCGCCGGCAGAGGTCGCGAGCAGGTAAGCAAGCCTGGGCAAAAATTTACGCATGGCGTTTCGAACGGCTTCCCGGTGAATTGCGGATATGCGTTATATCAGTCTATCCGGTTACTTCCGCCAATGCGGTCGCGCAAAAGCGTGCCCTCAGGCCCGACCCAAGGGTGCGCAGCGGTTTTGCGACAACGACGTGCGTAAAGACAAGAACTTGAAGCGCCTCGCATGAATCCATTCAGCCGCGACGCACTTTAGACCGCCAGTCGATTTGCGACAGCGGACACAGACGGACATTGCGCTGACCACCTCGATCGGCGCCGACGGGCTGGAACGAACCCTCAATTTGCCGGTTAAACGTCGACATCATCAGAGGAGCCAAGTCATCATGATCGCCGGTCTCATGAAACGCCGTATCGACCCGCTATGGGAGCACGCCGCCTCTCCGCTGATCGGGATCGGCATGACCCCGAACCAGGTTACGTCAGGCGGGCTGGTGCTCGTCGCCTTGTCGTGCGCCGCCTATCTGTACCACCAGTCAAGTCTTGCCTTTGGCCTTTGCCTGGCGTTTGCCTTCACCTTCGACGCGCTCGACGGGGCGGTTGCTCGCCGCAGACATATGAGCACCAAGGCGGGTGGCTATTTCGACGCCATGGCCGACCGTTATCAGGAATTCGCCGTGTTTGCGGCAATAGGCTGGGTCGCCGATATGTGGGCAATCGCCATGCTCGCGTTCGCCGGCGGACTCCTCACCAGCTACGCCAAGGCGCGGACGGCGATCGAAATCCCCATAGAAAACCAGGCATGGCCGGATTTCTTCGAACGGATGGAACGCCTGGTGTTCATTTGCGTGCTGTTGGTCGCCGACGGATTGGCGACCGCCATGAGCGCCGCTTCGCCCTGGATTCTGACGGGCGGGTTCGCGCTGTACGCACTCGTGGCCAACGCGACAGCGCTGCAACGGATCAATCGCGCATTTGCGATGCTCAAACGATCGGACGCGAAGCAGCCGTGAGACGGCCAAATCCCATAAGGATGAGGCGCCCGGCGCTCCCTGCGTGCCTGTTGTCCGCACCCCTCGTTAGACCGTTTCGAGCCGGCTGAACCGAACCGGGATGATTTTGCGGGTCTTCAGTTGTCCTGCCGAATTCTTGTCGATGACCGTCAGCAACTGCCCTTGTTCAGGGCCTACAGGCATAACCAGGCGGCCCCCCGGCTTGAGCTGCTCGAGCAACGCCGGCGGCGCCCGCCCCGCCGCGACGCTGACCAGGATCTTGTCGAATGGGGCGTGCTCGGGCCAGCCGCGAGACCCGTCCCCGACACGAATGCCGACATTGGACAGACCGAGGTCCTGCAGCAGAGCCTCGGCATGGCTTGCGAATTCCTCGATGATTTCAACGCTCCAAACGTGCCCGGCGAGTTCCGCGAGGATTGCGGTTTGGTAGCCCAGGCCGGTGCCGATCTCGAGCACCGCCTCGTGCGGTTGGAGCGCAAGGAGATCGGTCATGAGTGCGACAATGAACGGCTGCGAGACGGTTTTGTCGAAGCCGATCGGCAATGGCATGTCCTGATAGGCATAAGGCGCGACCGAGCTTGGCACGAAGAGATGGCGCGGCACCCGCTGCATCGCTGCCATCACCCGTTCATCGAGCGCCGCCTTGCCGAGCTCCTCGCTTGTAAGGTCGGTATGGATTGCAATCATCTCGACCATGTGCCTGCGCAGCACTGCGAGGTGCTCTTCGTTCATTGGCTTCATGACCGTCAGGCTTTCTTCAACCAGGCTTGCTGCCTGATACGCTTATATCCTGTTCGTCACAGCAACGCCCGTCATCGTTTCCAGTTGCGGGTGGCCCACGGCGACCGGAGGTAATTTCGGCGTTGCGTCTGGTCGATATCGGCGGCGGCCCTGGAGATCCGGTGCCATGTAGCCATAACGGTATGTCCTGGCTCGCGGTGATTTGAACGATGAACGGCTGAATCGCGTGCATGCGTGGGCAGCCGGCGATCTCGACCGAGGCGTTGTCGTTGTAGTGGTGGACGCCTGTTTCACCGATGCGACTGCTGCATGGCTTCGGCAGCGGAATGCCGCGACGGGCGGTTCCTAAATATCCAGCTAAAGTCCGGAAGCCGCTACTTTATCGCTTCCAGGAGTGCTGAGTGGAACTCGCCGAGGCCTCTGCCTTGCCGTTCGGCCGTCGTGGTTGAATCCTCATCAGCTAAAGTAGCGAAATCTGATGGAACTACCGGCCCTGATGTGCCATTTTACCACGTCGTGAGAGAAGACGAAGGCAAATGAGCCAGCACAATGCCACTGGGATAGGCGTCGTGGTGCCCATGTTCAATGCCGAGAGAACCATTCTCCCGACGCTGACCAGCATCTGCCAGCAGAGCCACCAGGCCCTGGACATTATCGTAGTGGATGATGGGTCGACGGACCGATCCGCGTCAATCGTGGCCGCCTATGCCGAGCAAGATCCGCGTATACGCCTTTTCAGGCAGCCGAACGCGGGTGTTGCGCACGCACGCAACAGCGGCGCCGCTGCCACCGATGCGGAGTTTCTAGCGTTCGTGGACGCGGATGATCTTTGGGCTCCATCCAAAATCGCACTGCAACTGCGCGTCCTGCAGGAAGGAGGCTCGTCAGCTGGCCTGGCATATTGCTGGTTTGCGGAGATCGACGAGGACGGTCGGATATTTTCTTTCAAACAGCCCGATGCTGAGGGGCGCGTGCTGCAACGCATGTGCAGAAACAACTTTGTCGGTAACGGAAGTTCGATGCTTGTACGTCGCTCCGCATTCGAGCGGGCAGGACAGTTTGATCCTTCCCTGAGGGCGAGGAACGCACAAGGCTGCGAAGATCTTCTAATGTGCCTCAGAATAGCGGAGAATTACGAGTTTCGTATCGTGCCCCAACATCTTGTGGGTTATCGGAGGACGATCGGCAACATGTCGAGCGATGTCATGCAAATGTTTCGTTCGTATGAAATTGTCCTAGCCGAGTTTCACGAGAAATATCCGCAATTTGGGAGCGATCTCAATGCCCATCTGCTTGACACGATCAATGCGCTTGCCGTGAGAGCTTTGGTTCAAGGGCGGCTTTCCGCAGCCTGGTACCTGTCGAAGAAGCTCTTTGTCCTGGAGCCGCGCACGGCCATTTCACGTCTGCCTCACACGATCGACGTCTTCTGCCGGGGGCTGGTTCCTCGCTGGATCAAGGTTCGAGTGAACCGGATGCGAAACGCCGAGTTTCGGCCTCTTTATGAAAAGATTTATCTGGAGAGGTGAGCGCGTCCCCTGTTCGGACCTACCGAGCCGGAGCTGTTCAAGCTAGATGCTTGATGCCAGGCTTTGGCGGCGCACGCTGCCCGGACCCTGAGCGGCCACCAGAACGATCTTGGCCCGGACCACATTCCATAGGACACGTGCAACTGCGCGCCGCCTCTATGCAATACTTAGTTACTTAGTTCGCGACCGCCGCTCCTGGTGCGGCCTTCAGCGTAATTGTGATGGTGTCTCCCGGAGCAAGCAGAGTATCTTCTGTCGCCTCGGTCGTTGCTGCCTGTCCGTCAGTGGAGCGGGTTACACCGATCGTAATTCGGTCCCCTTCGCCTACAAGGTCGCTGCGCATCTGCATCACGTAGGCGATTTGTTTGGTCAATGAATCCATCTCAGCGCGCATTTGCGTCATCGCCGCGCGTTCAGTCTGCAGTTCAGCCAACAGGTCAATTCGACCCTGGTCGATAAACTTATCAAGACTGCGCTGCAAATCCCCTTGGTCGCGTTCAAGTCGAGCGATCTCAGCGTTGGTTTGCAAAGCGCGGGTCGCTGACAAGAGCACTGCGCGTTGAGCATCGTTGACGCTCGTGATCTGGATCAGACCTTTTTCGAAGAGCTTCTTGAGGCGATCAAGTTCCGCCGCATCTGTGGCTGCGCCCGCTTGATCCGCCTTCTGCTGCTCCTTCAGGTAGCCCATTCGTTCCGCCGCCTTGGTTGTGGCCAACTTAATCGAAGCGCGCTCCTTCTCCTGATCCGCATAGACAGCTTCAAGATGCTTCCCCTCCTGCTGCAAAGCTTCGTCGCGACGAGGCTCGAGGCTCGAGTCACGTTCTGCGTCCGGAACCTCAATCGCTCTGGCGCCGCTCAGCTGCGCCTCTATGCGAGCAGCTTTGAGTTCGCTTTCCTGGTACTTGATGCGCAGAATGTGGAGGCGGCCGCCAAGGTCCGCTGCTGTCATTTCAGGGTTTTCAAGCTCACCGCGACCGAGTTTGTAGCCGCCGCCAGCCGCCACAGCTTGTCGGACAGTCATTCCTGGTCTGAAGGGCTGAATCCCGGGAGAGGCAATGTCCCCGTCAATATAGACGGGTCGGTATTCCTCAATATCAACAATAATCTGATCTTGGTAAAAACCAGTCCAAGTCTCAGTGCCGTCGGCGGATCGTTGCGGAAGGGATTTTGGTTTTAAAACCTCAATTACCTCCTTGCGAACATCCTCTATTGTCTTCCCGAGAACCTTTAGGGGGCCTAGGACCGGCAACATAATTACACCGCTTTGGTCGATCACAGCTCGCTTTTGCATCTCGGGATAGCCTATGACAGCGAAGCCGATCACGTCGCCAGTCTGCAGACGGTACTCGCCGACACTGTACTCTTCTGCTAGGGCAAGGCCATTCGACAGATTCGCGTTTGCGAACAACAAAAACACGCATGCGAGCGCAGCGCAGCTGCCTGCCCGCATCCAGCGCACCGATCTATTCAACATTCGCGATCACCCCGCAATGCTTGAGCATGATATCGACGCAGACCTTTCTCACAATGCCATTCTTTTGAGGCGAATTTACGCTCTGAACAACGGCAACAAGGCAGCCGATGTTCCGAAATCGCGCCACTTTGATCGTCATCCGGCTGTGAAGAATACAACTATCCGGCGGCCACCGCGATCGCGGCGATCATGGTTTTGCTATCGTTCGCGATGCTCCTGGTCGTCAATCTGGCGCAGTCGTGGAGCCGCAAACGCTATGGCTGACGTCACCATCGTATCGCCGATCGGAAGCGACACCGCCGGCCAGCGAGCAGCCGGTCGCGCGCAACCTGCTGATGGCGGTCGCGTTCGTCGCGGCATTGGCCTGCCTGAGCCGGCGCCGCCATGTCCGCCGCTCGCTAAACACGGAAGCTGCGCGGCGGACACACCAACGTCGAAGCCGTCCCATTTTGCTCAACTTGACGCACACAACGCGACTCAGCCTCTGCCTAAATCCAGATCGCATGGCAGGGCCAGTCCGTGTGGCAACCTCTCTTGGCCGCCGAACGGGAGTTGGTCGCGCCTGGAAGCAAGCGCGTCCGGGCATAGGTTGGGGCATCGTTATTCGCACCTGCTAATATATTGATCGCTCTGACCCGTTCCGATATGTTATGATGGTTAATGCGCTGAGGCTGGATAGCCAAGGAGCGCGTCACGCCAGCGGCTGCGAGTGGGAAGGCGATTTCCTTTTTGCTTTTTTTGCGAGGGCTTATCATAGTACTGTTGGCATTCGCCATCAGTATATATTTGCTCACCGCCTCCCCGTGGGTCACGTTTGTCCAAACGTTAATTTGTGGGATCTTGATACAGATCGGGTACTTTGTTGCTGTCATGCTGCTAGTGTGGCGCTCGGTCTCCAAAGAATCGGAGACTCCCAAGTCACACATCGCGCGATGAGTCCGAAAGGGAGCAACTGCCGAGCCACTTAGAAAGTGAGGCGGGCCACTCTCCGCCTTTATAGGCTCTGGCTGCTAGAGCAGGCCGATCAGCAAGATCACACCCCACACCACGAAACAAAATGTGACTGCAACCTGTCTCATGCGGGCATCGGAGAGGCTTTCCGCGACACGCCAGACGCGCGCAGGACCCTTGCAGTGATCGTTATCCCGCGCCTGTGATCGACGAGCCATTCCAATCGACATCCCTGTTTCCCGCAGGACAGGCTCAACCGGAGCCTGGAATCTCTTGCTCAGATGTTTTGCCATTTGGCAATACGACTCAATTTCTTCCTTCAATTGGAGCTTACGACATGCAGCGGAATTGCGGCAGTCCGCGTGAGGTTTCGTTTATTGCATCGAGGTTAGGAGTTTCGCCTTTAGCGAAGCGCGGGCTGTGCCGCCCCGAGCGGTGCGCCTGTGCTCCGCGGGCGTCGATACTGAATTTGCAGACATTTAGTCAGATAATGTGGTATGGAATTTGTCACTACCAATGCGCTGCCAGTCTCATTCCACGGGTTTGAAGGCTCATGCTCCGCGAAGTTGAAAAGCACCCGGATTCTGCCTTTCCATTCGGCGATCCTCAGTGGGGAACGATTGATCTCGAAACACTCGTGGCGGCAGCGCAACGGCAGCTGAGGTTCGTCCTTACATGCGCGCTCGCAGGACTTGTGCTGGGGCTGGCGTATCTCTGGGCCGAGGTGCCCTTGTACGAGTCGACCGCCAGAATCCTGATCGACAAGAACCAGCCATCCGTCGTGACGGAGTTAACAGAGAGCGGAAGCTCCGCACCGGTTGACCCGATGATGCTGAGTCAGGTCGAATTGTTGCGTTCCGACCGCATCGGGCTAAAGGTCGTTGACAGCCTCGGTCTTGCTACCGATCGCTCTTTCTTGTCAGCGCCATATTCATTGCTCAACAGTCTCACGGGATCGGTCGCTCGGTGGCCATTCATCGGCAGTTCCGAAGCAAGCGGAGCGCTGGTGAAATCGAGTGCCGCGCGAGGATCCGATCCTCGATGGCAGGCATTTGGCATTCTGGCTGAGAATATAACCGTAGCTCGTGTAGGGGATTCTTACGTTCTGGAAGTCCAATTTCGGTCGCCTAGCGCCGAAATGGCGCAAAAAGTAGCCAGTAAGTATGCAGAAATCTATATCTCTGACCAAGTCGGAGCCAAAGACGAGTCGATTATCCGAGCTCGCGGCGCACTGGCGGAAGAGGTCGAGACGGTGCGGAAGCGATCGGTCGATGCCGAGCTCGCAATCCACAGGTTCCGAAAAGACAATACGCTTACCAAGGAAACGCTGGTAACCTTGCGCCAGCTCGAACTTGAGGCGTCCTCTCTCAAGTCGCAATATGAACAGGTCCTGCAGCAGTACCAAGCGAGCCTGCAGAACCTTTCGATGGCGTTGACGGAGGCGCGGACTATCTCGGAGGCACCAAACCCCAGCAGACCGAGTTCTCCGAACAGCAGTCTTACGTTGGCGTTCTGCGTCGTGCTCGCCGGCATGGTTGGCGCCGGTGTGGGCGGAATTCGGGAGTACCGGGAGCGCTTTTTCCGCACGACGGCTCAAGTGCGCGATGAACTAGGACTTCAGACGCTCGGAATGATCCCGTTGCTGGACGGGAAGCCAATTCGCCGAAACAATCACGATCGTGCGGCCGGAGAGCCGTCATTCATCGAGGTGGGGAACAGCGCTTTCAACTGGGTAGAGCAACATCCGCGCTCGGAATTCGCTGAAACGATGCGAACTGTGAAAGTCGCTGTTGACGTCGAGTTACCAAGGAAGAGCACCAAGGCGCTCGGCATCGTTTCTTGCCTCCCGGGAGAAGGGAAGTCTCTGGTCGCTGCTAATTTAGCGATGGTTCTTGCTATGCAGCGTTGTAAGACGTTGTTGATCGATGCCGATATCCACAATCCGGGCTTGTCCCCCATGTTAGCCAACGGCTGGGAACGAGGCCTGGCCAACTTGTTGGCTGGAGAACTCAATCCGAGAGATTTGCTGGCCCATCAGTCATTGCCATTGAGGTTCCTGCCCGGCGTGAACCAGAGCCAACAAAAGCTCGCAAACACCATGCAGCCTATCGAGAAAATGGGCGACTTTCTGCTCAAGGTCGGCCCTATGTTCAATTACGTCGTCGTTGATTTGCCCCCGTTGGCTCCAGTCGCGGACGTGAGGTCCTTTGTCCAGCACCTCGACGGCCTTGTTCTGGTTGTTGAATGGGGTGTGACCGCTCGTACATTCGTGCGCGAAATCCTCGACAACAACCCGATCCTGGCGGATAAATGCATCGGCGTTCTGCTCAACAAGGTCGATATGAAAAGAATCAAGCGGTACCAAAAGTTCGGCAGCGCCGAATTTTACAGTGAACGCTATAGTCAGTATTACCAGGCCTAGTTGTGGAGCAGGCATTGTTTTTGTCTTGAGCAGATAGCCCAAGGAGGCTTTGACGAACAAACTCCGTCCGGGCTTATCCGCGCGAGCCGCAGGATGGTGTTCGTCGGCAAGGACCGGCGATACTTCGTCGCTTCCTCCAGCCGGTGGGCTGCGCGCTGGCATCGGACTGGGAGAAGGGCCAGGTCGAGAACCATGTCGGACAGGTGGGATGCCGAGCAGTCGGAATTCACGATCGGTCCGGCTATCCTGGTCGCCAGTGCTTTGCCGGTCATTACATTCCGCCACCCAACACCGCCGTAGCGCGGACACGCAAAGCATCCTGCGAATAGGCCTCCAGCATATCGTGTCGTGCCTGTATTCCGATCTCTCTGCGGAGCGTTTCATCGCCCGCGAGCAATAACACTTGGGTCACCGCCGTCTCCGCTGAGGGCACAGTAAGCTTCAGCATATTCTCTCCATGCTTCCCGTAATCCCGAATACCGCCGACGTCGGTCGCGATCACCGGAAGCCCGACAAGCATCGCCTCCGCGACGACGATGCAGAACCCTTCCGTATCGGACAGATTGATGAACATGTCACGATCACAGGCCCGCTCGAACCAGCGTGCGACATATCCATGGAAATGCACGCGATCTCGAATGCCGAGCTCATCCGCCTTGCGCGAAAGCGCCTGCCGTTCCGGCCCGTCGCCGTAAAGATCGAGGCTTACCGAAACGCCGCGGTCTTGGAGCATTCGGATGGCCTCAATCAGGCGGTCAAAGTTCTTTCGCGCCATAAGGCGTCCGGCTGCAGCAAGGCGCAAGGGTGTGTGAAGCGCGTAGTCGCGCTTGTGGGAGGAAGCCTCATCGGCACGAAACAGAGGCACCACATGCGACCGGCGCCTGCGGGGCAGGAAGTATGCTTGCGTATCCTGCAGCGTATTTTCGCAATCAGCCCAGATTTCGTCGACACGCCAGGACAGCGCCTTGAGCACAGGGCCATAAACGCCTTCGGCACGCCGGGAGCGGTAACGGGCGATGTGCTCGAATGAAACGCAGCGAAGCCGAGGAGCGAACATCGCAACTAGCCGTCCCAGGAGATTGGCCTGCTTGAGCGACAACACAACCATATCCGGCCGCCACTCCCGAATGAGGCGCAACATTACAAAGAACGTGCTCACGAAGATGCGCAAGGAAGGCACTTCGCTCTGCGACGTCAGGATAAGATTGTGCTCTCCGATATTTGCGGCGATTTCATCGGCAAGAGCCCCGCGACCACGGCAACAGGCTAGAATCTTCAGCTCGTGGCCGCTGAAAAATCCTGCTTGCAGCAAGGTCAGCAGCCCATGCTCGGCGCCACCGGGATCGAATCCGTTGATGAAGTAAAGAATTCGCATGTGATAGTGAAGCGCTCCGATTCTCTTGCCCTCGTATTTACTGTCGCAACTAACGGCCCGATCTTGTGTGGAATTCTCCTGCGCTTGTGGTGAGGGCTCAGTGGTGGGGTCTGGACACCTTTCAAGTTCTTACCCGCATTAAGAGCGACTTGGCGACCGCGGAGAGCTCTGATTTCGCCTCCGTTATGGTCCTGTGTCGCGGTACAGAATAATCGCTATGGAAAGATTCCAGGGCTGCCGCATGAGATGCTCGAACTCTCGCCATTCCGCCAGCATCATTAAGAGCCGTCAGCAAAGTCTTTGCGCAAGGCGCGGTAGAACAATAGCTTGGCTGCACGGCGCACCTGCGGATCCATGCCCCTCGGCAGGGCGCAAAGAAAAAAGTAAACGTACACCCGCCATGACAATGGATTGTGCCACATCGCGCGAATGAGCAAGCGCGCTCCGCGTTTCTTTTCGCCTTGAGCCACGCAATCATTGCCCGCCTTTGCGTACAGACGCGCGTTGCGCCGACGCGCGAGGTGCGTAAGCTCCGGCCGCCGCATGACCCATTCTCGCGTGACGCCTTCGCCTACCGGCAGAAGCGCGTCGAGTCTGCGGGTTATGTTCGAGCCATGGCGCCGTTTATAGACGAGTGCTCCGGCCACATGTTGAAATGTCCAACGCTCGGCTGCGCGCATACAAAACTCTGTATCCTCTCCAGCCCTGAACGCCTCGTTGAATACCCCGATATCTTCGACCATCTCCCGCCGCATAACCATACTGGAAGGAACAATCGGCCCATCAAGCAGAAAATATGTCGGCAGCGTATCGCGTTGGTCCGCGCGATAGCGGCGCACGGCGACGTGTAGAGCATCGGACAGATCCGGAGCGGAAAAATCGACAAAATCGCCATAGACAAGACCTGCCTTGCAGCCATTGCCCAAGACGGCTAATTGACGCTCAAGCTTGTCCTCGGCCCAGAAGTCATCGCCGTCGAGAATTGCAATAAGGTCGCCGGCAGCATGTCTGATGGCAAGATTCCTCGCCGATGAAAGCCCGATACCCGCCGTCGTCAGGACATGTATGCGCGGCTCCCTGCGACCCAGCGATGCAATCACTTCCGACGAGCCGTCCATCGAGCCATCATTGACAATGATGATCTCTTTGATGTGGCTCGACGCGGTCTGATTAATCACGCTTTCCACTGCCTGCACGATGAAGCGTTCTTCATTGTGGCATGTCATGATAACTGAAACACTCATCTCGTGTTTCCTGCCAAGGGGCTCCCGAGGAATCGGGGATGTCTCATGCTCCCGGGGTGGCTCCTCCGCGTCCTGCGCAATGATAGACAAAGCCCGTGCCGCGTCAATTCAGGCAGGAGCGAGACAAGACTCAGCGTGACGAAAGCTCGTGTGCCGGAGGCTTCTGTTCCAACGTAAAAGGCGCAGGGTACAAGAAGCACGAGGGGCAGAAGCCGTGCCTGGGCCGCTCCGATCAATCCGTGAGAAAGGGCCCAGCTTAGAGTACGGCTTAAGCGAAACCATGCAGCAATCCATATGAGAATATAGAGGCTGAGCCCAATGATGCCGTTCTCGGTGAGGATGCGTTGAAACTCGCCATGTATCCCCAGCCGCAACTCGCCAGGAAGTCCGCTGAAATCCGTATCGATAATATTCTTGAATTGGTTCGTACCCACGCCCATCAGTGGATGTTCGGAGATGAGTTGTCTGGACAGAGTGAAAGCAAACGCGCGCTGGACATTGCTCGGCGTGTCGCCAGGGGCATATTTCCCCGTCGCAACCAGATATTCGTATTGCCCCATGCTCAGCGGATCGAGAATGGTCTGCATTTGCTTCTCGACATAGGCGTTATCCATCGTGGTCGATAACATGAAAAGACCCACGAAGCCGGCGGCGATCGCCGGTACCATTGCAGCGAGCCGTCCGCGCATCAGAAGCGCAGCGGTCAGAAAGAGACAGATCAAAAACGCCTTGCGTTCCCCGGATAGCAGGAGCAGGGGAAGTATCCCTGCCCATGCAAACCAAAGGCCGCGCCGCTTGGCCCGTTTGGCGAAGAGGAGGAGCCCCGCGAGCGCAATTGGAAGGAAGGTGAATACGAGCTTTGGGTCGGCCAAGTGCTTCCAGCCGACCGAGTAGCCATGAGCCACATGCCAGGTGATCGTATAGGCGAGAATCAGCACCATGCCGAAAAGCAAGATGTTGACGGCCTTCTGCGTCTCGAGCCATCTAGCCTCCTGTGCGATGGCGAACGCAAAGGCGCCCACAGTGGACATCTGCAACAGCTCGCGCAGGCCGTTCTTCGCGTCTACGCTGAAGGCCGAGACCAAGTGCCAGCCGAAGAAGGGCAGGAGCAGCAGAAAACCGACTGAAAAAGCCAAATTTCGCCAACGCCCCGTCGCCAGGCCAATGATGAGCGCCAGCAATACGATCACCTCGAACGGACGCAGCAATACAAGACCCGTCCCGAGCCTGATTGGCAGGAAGAGGCTCAGTATCGCGAATGTGAGGAGATAACGCATCACAGCCCCCTCGCGGCGCGATATTCTTTTAGCATGTTCTCTTTCCCGGAAACAGAACTTGTTGGATGTATCAATGCCAGCCCGCGGAGAAACACTTCACCCTCCAGCCGACGACCCCATCGTTCCGCCCGCTGTGGCAATCGCATATCGAAGAGGTTTCCGCCTGTTGGGAAAGCTCATCCTCCTCGGCTGCGGGGAGGCTTACTGGTGGCAGAACTCATCAGCAGTCCGACGAGAGTGGTGACGCATCCCGACGGCGTGCGGTCGATGCGGGCTAGCCGACGGTCTCGCTCTCCGGTGTCCAGGCTTCTGGCTGGTTGAGCAACAGAGACCGCGCGAACATGGCAGCGAATTTTATGCCCGGTATCCCGCGAACTGAGCTCATAGCTTGTGCCGGTTTCGTCCACGATCGGAACGCCGTCGCGATACCAGAGACACTCTATTGCGACGCAATCACGTTCGATACGACAGTCAGCTCTTGGACTGGTGAAGCCTCGCCCGAGAAGACCGGCAATGCGCTGAATTTCGGCGGGACATCAAGGGGGATGGGTCCGCGCAGGACTCAGTGCACTCATTCAGTCCGCAGAAAGCCTTTGAGAAAAGCAAGGGACATATCCGTGGCGGTGGTTCCAATTTCACCTCAGATACGATCGCTCGTGCTCATCGCCCGGAAGCACATAAAAGCCTGAGAGTTTAGGGCCGGGCCCAAGCCCGGAAATGGAGAATATCCGATCGAGATCGGGGCGAAGCGGCAGGCGAGTCTCTGTCGAAGCACCCTGTAGTCAAACCCCTTGTGATCGAGATAGGCGCCGGACTTGCTCCGTGGGACCTGTTGCCAGAGAATTGCCGCACGGAATAGCTCCCGGGCGCTGTATCGCCATCGCGACTTGTTTATGAAAACGGCGTTGGGGTACTTGAGCAAGAGAATAGGCCCAACCATGATCGGCACGGAGATGATCAGAACTCCACCAGCCCGAAGAGAGCGCTCACAGAACGAGATGAACTCCTCTAATACGTTCTCGTCGACATGCTCGAGGGTTTCAAAGGCCAGCACCGCGTCTAGTACCTCATCAGGTATCTCTCCCAGGCTCCCTACCGGCGTGAACGATGGGGCTTTTGGCGCCACATAGGGATCATAGCCGTAAAGCGGTCCTGACCAGCCCCCGCCGGCCAGCGTGTTAAGAAAGTCGCCATTGTTGGATCCGTAGTCGAGGATAGCGCTGCTTGGAGAGAGATGTTGCTTCACAAGTCGGATACCCCTTTCATGCCGGCTTCTCTGTGCAAACCGTGCAGCCGGGTTGGGGCTATTCACCGTCAAGCGATCATAGGCGGACGGACTCATATGTTTCTCCCGGGGCGAAAAGGAACTAAGAGGAGACCCTGCCGCCTGTCCTTTTTGCTCGGGCAGATGATGCCATAGTCAAGCCGCGAAAGCTCATTTGCACGATTACCTCTCTACGACGTCCGCTTCGGCTGTCCAGGCTTCCGGCTGATCAAGCAAAGAGAGCGCACGCACTTGGCACCGGATCCTGTGCCCAGCATCCCTTGCATTGAGCTTGTATGTTGCAGCAGTTTCGCCGACGATGGGAACTCCGTCACGATACCAAAGGTACTCCAGATGCGACGCTGGCACATTCGGTTGTACGCTCAGCGTGCTTCCGATTGAGGCAGAGCCGGAAAGCTCTGGCAATCGCGCGAAGCCGGCAGGCACCTCCGCAAGGTCCGACTCCTTCTGGCGGACCCGAATATAGTCTATGGCCATGTCGTAAGTTTCGGATGGATCCGGCAAGACTCCGCCCCTGCCGGATCGAAAGCCCAAATCGACCATGATGTATTTTTGCGCGGCAAGCTCCAGCGTCGTCGGGCAACGTGCCACTTCATAGCCATCAATCACGAAGTATGTGTAATTATCTTCGATCTGGGCGTACCACGTATGAAACTCGCCGTCATATATGTCTATCGCGTTGGGGAAGCCGTTTGATTGGTCGATCGGGTAGCCGGCGATCTTCCTGCGCACGTCAGCGGCGGCGATTTGGGGATCGGGATAGGCAAGCGCCGGCTTATGCACATGCTGGCTGATATTGATCCACGTTCCGTCCTCCGCCCCATATTCCCAAAAGTCAGTTTCCAGACGATTCCGCGTCCGCCAAAACAGGTGCTCCTTGCCATAGGCCCAGAAGGCAGGAAAGAAGCCCGGGCGCGGCGCGGAAAGCTTGGGGAACTTGGCGCGGATCTCGAATATTCCTTTTCCCCACCACCGACCTTGGCCGTTGTTGTTGACCGAAGAAAACGCTCCGGTCCGCCAAACCTTGTTGTGGACGAGACGGAGCGACAGCGTGTGGCTCTCGGCATCGTGAATGTATGAAGACGGCGTCCCGGAAATCCGCTGTGCCTTCGCATCCCCGCCGATATTGGTGAGGTGCGTCGGCGCGAACCAGCCGCTGCTCTGTGCGCCTGTCAGATCGTCGACAATGGTGTTGGTCTCGAAATCGTCGAAGAACACCGTCGTATAGCCGCTGATATCGGGCGCCGCCTGACCGCGATGGGCTTGGTTCGTCCTTGTATCAACCGCCGCCCAACTTGCCCAAGCCTGCGAATCGAAGGCATAGCGCGCGGGATTGTCGCTGGCATCCACCGCCGAAGGCGGGCTCTTTCTATAGGGATGATCGTCGGGCAGGTCGGCTTGCCTGCCGGCGCGCCACATGGCCCAACCCACGAGCTTGTCGATCTGCGCATCATTGAGTTCGCTTTGCCCGATGATGACGCAATCGATCGCGACATCGGCCCTCATCGGATTGTTCACATCGCCCATGAAGCTCTGCGATTTCATCAGGTTGGGTTTCAATGCATGAATCGCCTGGCCGGCCGTCTTGACCCCATTCACCACAGCCTGCATCACGAATCCGCGGCGGTACCCGACCATGACATTCCAGTCGTCAAAATCGGTCGAGTACTGCCCTTCCTCGCTCTTGAGCTTGCCGTCATGGAGCCGCGAAACGAATGTGCCGGCCGAGGGCTTGAAACAGACCTGGGGCTGGCGATGCACCGGGCCACCCTCCGCGCCATTGACGCAAAGAACGGAAACGTTATCCGCACCGGTGCTGTTCACCGAATGGCACCGGGCGATCACGAGCCACCACCGGTGGAGATAGGGGGCATCCTTATCGACTGGCCAGGTCAACGCCTGTTTCGTGCCCTTCTTGAAGAGGACGCCGCCGTTATTCGGAAGCTTTGTTGGGCGCAGGGAGGGCCCGGCTTGCACCGCAGCCACCGGCTTCACGCCGCCGGATTGCCACGAGGAGATTTCGCCTTCGGCCAGATCCTCCTGAAACCAGGATTTCACAATCATTTCCGGGAACAGACCAGGACGCCAGGAGTCAGCTTCCGGCAGCGAGCCTTGCGCCGGGCCGGCGGCCCGAGCATCCCATCCCGAGCGACCGGATGCGGTCAGCACAAGGGCGGCGCATGCGGCCCGTGCCAAATCCCGGCGAGAAATGCGGTTGGTCATTATCGTGTGCCTTACATATCTCACATCGCGCCAATATCCGCTGGTTTCGAGCTAAGGCTGCACAACGACGCCCGTTACCGATTATTGCGCTTCTCCTCGCAAAAAACAATTCGCCGCTTTAGTTTGGCTTTTCAATGACGCCCTGCGGCGCGCCGAAGGGCAACAGAATCCTTCGAAACGGAGTGGTCTGCGAGCATCGAGATACTATGGAACGAGCCGTTATCGTCATTCGTTCGGTCGAGGGGGCTCGAACATACGGGTCAACATGAACGCTGCCTCTCTCTCTCTCTCTCTCTCTCTCTCTCTCTCTCTCTCTCTCTCTCTCTCTCTCTCTCTCTACCGTAAGATGGCCGCAGACAAGTTCTGGCAATTCTGCTACAAGGCGCTTAGCTTGCTCCGAAGATCTATCCGCGCGCCGGAACCCACTTGGTCAGGTCGTCTCCCGCGAGTTCAATGTGATGAACTTCGCCCGTCCTAGTACCTCTTTTCAGAAATCGGATTTCCCATGCGTTTTCGTGTGGTACGAGTAGCGCTTGCAGTGCTGTCCGGCACGCGGCGATGAAGCGGGCGCGCT